>CALROE020000058.1:0-9885 GCA_943369715.1 Bradyrhizobium ivorense | reverse complement strand
GGACCGCAAGGCAGCCATGTGAATGGCGTTACATCTCACCTTTATGTGTCTTTATCCGACGCGGACTGCTTTATGAGTGGCGGGGCAGGGCTCGCATTCGGGCTCAAACCGCGCGGCTTGACAGCTTTCCCAGTCTGTCCGCAGCGGCTATTGTCCCCAAAAAGGGGAGCGAAACAGCATGAATGACGGGACGCCTATCCAGCAGATGGCTGCCGAACTCGGCGCAAGCGGCGAAGAGTTCCAGAACCTTCACGAGTTCGTCCGCAAGGCGCGTGCGAACCTCAATCAGAACGCCTGGGACTATGTTGCCGGCGCAGCCGAAACCGAGACCACCATGCGCCGCAACCGCATGGCGCTCGACGAGATCGCATTTCGCCCGCGCGTGCTGCGAAATGTCACCAAGGTCGACGCCTCCGTCGAACTGTTCGGCCGCAGGTTGCGACTGCCGGTCGTGCTGGCACCGGTCGGCGCGCTGGAGATCTTCGATCCCGGCGCCGGTGCGGCCGTGGCGCGTGGGGCCGGTACATTCGGCGCGGCGCATATGTTGAGCTCGGTGTCGGAGCCTGGTCTCGAGGGGGTCGCCAAGGCCGCGCCGGATGCCCTGCGTATGTTCCAGCTCTACGTTCGCGGCGACGACGCTTTCGTCGAGGATTGTGTCGGCCGCGCGATCGCGGGCGGATATACGGCGTTCTGCCTCACCGTCGATACCGCGCATTACAGCCGGCGCGAACGCGATATCGCCAAGCGCTACGTCCGGGCCAGCCGGGTTCGCGCCACCGGAGGCGACTTCCAGAAGGGACTAGAATGGCGCACCGTGAAACTGATCAAGGACAAATTCAAGATTCCGCTGGTGATCAAGGGAATCGCGACCGCGGAAGACGCGGCCATCGCGCTCGATCATGGGGTCGAGTGGATCTATGTGTCGAACCACGGCGGGCGCCAACTCGACCACGGCCGCGGTGCCATGCAGGTGCTGCCGGAGATCGTCGCTGCAGTCAGCGGCCAGGCAAAAATCATGGTCGACGGTTCGTTCTGTCGCGGCACCGACATCGTCAAGGCGATCGCGATGGGGGCCGATCTCGTCGGCATCGGCCGTCTGCAATGCTGGGCGCTCGCGGCTGCCGGCGAGGAGGGAGTCGTGCGCATGCTGGAACTGCTCGAGGACGAGGTGATGCGGTGCCTGGGACTGCTCGGCGTGACGAGTTTCGCCGAACTGGACAAGTCCTATCTGCACCCGGCGACGCCGACCAATCTGCCCCACGTGTTCAGCGCGTTCCCGCTCCTGGATATCGAGCCTTACCGCTATTGACCGAGAAAACAGCTCTCGCGCGCATCGGAGCTACCGGACCTGCAAATCAAACCTGCCTGACGCAATCGTCGCCGGGCAGGTTTTCTTTGCGCGTCATTGATGGAACTCGGCGGCAACGAACCGCGTTGACCAGCGTGAAATGCTTCTCGCGGAAAAGGAACGATCGCTATGCCCAAGGCAAATGATCTGGAAGGTGTGCAGGATCAAGGCGGCAAGCATGGCGGACAGAAAGGTATGCCAAAGCCGGAACTGCCGCCTGGCGGCGCAAAGGATCAAGGTATCGTTCGCGACGAGCGAGGACAGGAGCAACCGCGGGACAAGGCGCGTGCCCAGCAGGTCAGCCAGACAGATTCGGTCCGCCGATAAGGTGCCAAATCCCGAGCAATGCGGGCTCCATTACTTTATCCTGCGGGGCGCACTGCGGCACAATTCGTTCGGTTCACTCCAGCGCCGCCAGCCCCGCCTGGGTAACGACGGGGGTGTCATCCTTCATCTCGACGAAGCCCAGCTCGATCAGCGTTCGCAGATCGTCGTCCCTCACTGGCGTCAGCTGGAGCCGATTTCCAACGATGTCGCGAAGGGTCCAGCGAAGCCCAATGGCCTTTTCGAGATCAAAATCTGCAAGAGGTCTTTTCATCCTGATGTGGAAATGAATAACCCGCCGATCGGTTCCGCAGAAGACGAGCCAGTCCGGCAGACCGCTGACGATGTTGACCCCGGTCGGGGCAAACTCTGCAAAGACGCCGCTGCGGAAATGTGGTAATTCTCGGTCCAAACCGGAGGGTAGCGGAATGATTGAACCGAAATTGGAAGTCCCGGCCGAATTGCGCGAGCTGGCCGAAAAAACCATCGATCAGGCGGAAAAGGCCTTCGGAATGTTTTTCGATGCCGCGGGCAAGTCCATGGCGTCCGTTCCGAGTCCGGGAACGGAGATGTCCAGGCAGGCGTTATCGTTCACCGAACAGAACATGAAGGCTGCGTTCGATCATGCGCGAAAGCTGGTTCATGCGACCGATCTCCAGGAAGCGATGCGAATTCAATCGGAATTCCTGAGGAGCCAGTTCACCAATGCCGGCGAGCATATGAGACAGATCACCGGCGGCGTGATGTCGGCTGCCAAGGATGCGTCGAAAGGCAAGTTCTGACCGCAATTCGCGCGCGAGCTCATCGCCGGCCAATCCTGGCCTGATGCGCTCAGCCAAGCCGAACGCGGATTTCATCAAGCGCAATTCCGGTTGGCGCCGCGCTCCACACCTCGCCGGCGGCAACCGGCATGGCTCTGGTCAGCGTGCCGGTGCTGATGATCTCGCCGGCAGCGAGCGGCGGGTTGAGCGGGTCGCGCGCCAACAGTCCTACAAGGTGGCGCAGCGCAGAAAGCGGGCCGCCCAGCACGTTTTCGGCATCACCCCGGTCGATCAGCCGGCCGTCGCAATTCAGCTCGATCTGGAATGCCGGCAGTGTACGCTGCCATTCCGCTGCGCGCGGCACAAACGGATGGCGCGGCCCTATCAGGAGCGCCCCGTGCAACCCGTTGGCGGCTATCGTATCAGCCGCGGAAAACTTCCAACCCGGAAAGATCGACTGCACGATCTCGAAGCCGAGTGCGACCCATTCGATGCAAGACGACAAAGCCGTCTCGTCCATCTGTGCGGAGGGCGCTGCCGAAAGGCCGAACACGATTTCGGGCTCGATGCGTGGTTCGGAAAATGAAGCTAGCGGCAGCGTATCGAGAGCGGCGAGATCGTGCAGGCTGCGGTCGAACACATAGCCCCAGATCGGGGCATAAACACCATACTCCGGCCAGATCGTGCGATTGGTGAAACCGATTTTGCGCCCTATCACCTTGGCACCGCCGGTCTCATACAGTTGCCGAACCCGCGGCGTCACGCGATAGGCGTCATCGACGCTCAGGCCACCGGGCCTCGAGGAGAAGGGTGGGATCTGCCGGGTGCCGATCAGCGCGGCGAAGGCGTCGGCCGCGATGGCTTTTCGAGCCTGGGCGTTCTCGTCCTGATCCATTTGGGATGACTCGTTCTTCCGAGAGGCCGGGCTGGTACGATTTCGGACATGTGCGAGATCATTGGTGGCGAGCTCGCCCCCTTGACATGACCTTGCTCCGGTTGTGCCTTGTGCTTCACGTGCGAAGCGCGCCGAGACAGGACGAGCCTACCGCGTTGACGCCCTGGACGGGTCCGTGATCGCAGCGCGAATTCCCGTCAATACGGAATTGAAATGCTTGTCGCGTTCCCGATCGAAGCGTTGCTGATGGGCGCGAAAAGCGGCTACCCTGCCTTCAATCTCTTCGCGAATGGCGCTCCGGGCAACGGGTGGCCTGCGCGGCGTTTCCGCGACTTCAAGCTTGTGCGGCGTTGCCGCGACCTCAACCGGCGGTTCAAGCTGTTCAAATTCGACGGCGGGGGACGAGAGGGATTCAACCTGCGCTTCCGTCTCCGGCCTCTTACCGGTGACAGACTGCACAAACGCCATTGTCTGCGCGATTAATAGATCGCGCTCCATTACCCACTTCATCACGCACCTCACCCAAGGGCAATTTAGGCAAGAAGTGGGCGATGAATCAAGCCGGTTTTTCGCGCAGGAGGCCTGCGTGGAACCGTTCGCGTTACCGTTGTCGGGCCACGCCGAGCGCGAGTGCAAAAAACAGGCTCGCAAGCGCTGGGGTCCGGGCGTTTTCTGACACGTCAGGCCGCTCAGCGGACGCTGACAAGTGCACCCCACAGCCCAGCGAGAATGGCGCCCACGAGAACGTAGGTCGGACTGCGGCAGAATGTGCTGCCGTATCGGCACATTTCGACGCCGAGTGAGCCAATCTCCTGATTGCCAGCGGCGTAGAACAGGGCTGACAAGATCGCCAGTACTGCAGCTACAAAATACATGGAACTCCTCGGAGTTGTTTTTTGGCCGAGTCTGCGGAATCGTTCCGCCCAAGTGCCGCAGATCCTGTGGCCCAAGGCTTAAATAGCCCTGACACCGAAGCGCGGAATTTTCGCGCAAAGTTGCTTCAACAAAGCTGCAAATTGTCCGGAACAGGTGGGTTTCGGCCACGATCGTCCCGACCTATTGGGAGCAGGAGCGGACGCGCCGGGTGTCCGGTCGGCTTACAGGCAGCGCGCCAACGCTCTTTCCGGACAGAGCTTGAAGGAGTTCGACAGCGAAAACAGCACACGGGCGCTGCGGGTCGTGTTGTCAAAAGCCCGATAACTCAATGGTGCAGCCACCGCGATGTCCGCCCGCAGATCATCGCCCAGGAAGAACCGCGCGCCGAGACCGGCAGAGGTTAGCGCAAGGCCCTCGGTATACTTGAACCCGTAATTCCAAGCCGTCCCGGCATCGACGAAGCCATAGAGTTGATAGCCGGTCAGATATTTGAAGGTAAGCTTCTGATCGAAACGCAGTTCGAACGAGCCGGCCATGGCGTTGTCGCCGCTGATCTCGGCGCTGCCATAACCGCGCCCGAAGGAAGCGCCGCCCAGATAGAATTGCTGCGACGTCAACAACGGGCCGGAGGCGAGCTGGCCGGCCCCTGACAGCTTCACCGACCAGCCGTCGGACAGCGTCTGGTACCGCGTGAACGCGAGGTTCAGCACCGAGAATGTCGGGGATACGCCGTAACGCGACACAAAGACGCCGTCGCCGCCTGAGGCACCGAAGACGTCAAGACCCTGGCGCCATGTCGCCGTAAGGTAATTAGTGCCGCCGAAATTGTCCTGTAGCCGGTAGTCTGAGGTCAGGCGGATGGTGCGAATGTGGTCCATGTAAAACGCGCCAAAGACATCCTTCTCGGTGACGTTGCTGAAGGCCAGCGCGCCGGTAAGCGTCAGGGTCGATTTCTGCGCTTGCAATGGGACGATGCTGCCACGGATCTCGAATGACTCGGTGGTGGTGACGTCGTTGAGCAGACGGCGCCTGTCGCCGGGCCGGACTTCGCTGTACAGCGCGGAGGCGCCAAGCTGCGTCCCGTCGGCGCCGACAGGCACGTCATAGGACAGCCGGCCGAACGCCAGCTGGCGCGGGTCGTTGGCGATGGTCGAAAGGTTGACCGCGAGCACGTCGCCGGGCGCAAGATAGGAATTGAATGCGCCCGCCGCATAGGTCTGCCAGGGACCGACCGACGACGAGCCGAGGTTATCGATCCCGAACGACGTGAAGATGCGCCAGGTTTTCAGATGAACGACGAGGCGGAAGCGACCGCTGCCGAGGCCGATCTCTTCGAGTTCGGTATCGGTGACGCGCACGCCCGGCCGACCGTTGATCAGCAACAATTGCCGCTCCAGCGTCGGCAGGCGCGAGGGCTGTTCGGCCAGCACTGGGCCGAGCAAGGGACGCACGCCGAATTGCTCGGCGCCTTCGCCCTTGAGCACTATCTCGGCGATGCCGCCTTCGACAACCTGAAGGCGGACATGGCCACCCGCGATGTCCTGCGGCGGCACGATGGCTCGGCTGAGGTGAAAGCCGGCCGTGCGATAGAGCTCGCTGACCGCTGTGGCGATCGCCGCGAGGTCGGCCTGCGAGATCTTTTTCCCGAGATAGGGTTGATAGACTCTTGCGATCTCGTCATGCGGGATTGCGCGGGCGCCGGTTAACGAAACCTTCTGCAGAACGACCACCGGGGTAGAATCCGCAGAGGCTTCTGACCGAGATACAAGGGGGACCTGCACGCCGGATCGGGCGGCGGCCGCGGCCTGCTCTGATTGCAACGCGTCGAAACGTTTTTCGGTCTGCCGCGGATCGAAACCGGGCTGGCTGGCGTGTTGCGCCCGTGCCGGCTCCGAGGCGATCACAGTCAGCACCAGCATGGTGGCAGCAAACCAGAGGTGAACGGATCCGTTTTGTCGGGTCGCGAACATGTATCCGTAGTTCCACGGATAATGGCGATTGGTTCCTTGTAGAGCCGCTACACGCATGATTTTTCATAGAATTTTATGGTCAATGAACCGTTAACAGGTCTGCTCGATCCCGGGGTTTGCGCTCACTCAATGTTGAAACATTTCCGATAGGTCTGATGGGGATTTCAGACCGTGGAGGTTTTCATGATTGCGACTGGCCGGTTTTCTCGCATCCTGGTGATGACGTTCGTTGTAGGATCCACTTCCCATGCCCTTGCCGCGGAAGAGGGAGCCTGGTCGGTCAGTAAATCATCGGGCGAAGTCTGGATGACTACGACCGGCGCCCAGCCGGTTTCGCTTGGCAAGGAAGAGGTGCTGAAACCGGGTGACAGCATCCGCACCGGCCGTAACGGGCGGGTGCTGCTGGTGCGCGGCGAGGAGACCATCATGGTTTCGCCGAATTCGGTGATCGGCCTGCCCACGGAAAAGAAGGAAGGACTCTCGACCACGATCGTGCAGCGAGCCGGTTCGATCCTGCTTGAGGTGGAAAAGCGCAACGTCAAGCATTTCGAGGTCGAGACGCCGTACCTCGCCGCGGTCGTCAAGGGGACGCAGTTTCGCGTTTCCGTGAACGCCACCTCCACCAGCGTCGACGTCATCAAGGGACAAGTCCAGGTCGCCGACTTCAAGTCAGGCCAGATCGCGCAAGTGCTGCCGGGACAGCAAGCGACCGCTTTTGCGAAAGGCAACTCGGGAATTTCCCTGGGCGGGTCGGGCACCTTCAGTCCGATCGAACGCGGTCAGCCGCGCGCACCGTCGATCGACCGGGTCCCTGTTCCGAAGTCGGGCCTCACCGCGCCGCGTCACGCCACCAACGGATCGGCGATCCGGGCGATCGGACATGGTAATCCCGCGACCGGCGCAAAACCCGGCAGCGCATCGCTTCAACCGCAACGCAATACAGCTGGTGCTCCGACCAGGCACTCTCCGACCCGGATTTCCTCCTCGCTCGGCGAGGTCCGGTTGAATATCCACCGGGTCACCAACGGTCTCGCCCGCGGGTCGGCCCAGACGCACGGCGCGACGAGGAACGTTGCCAGCCGGGATACCATCTGGGGTCCGCGGAATGCCGCCACGGCGATGGCAAACGGCTCCAGCAATGCAAGTGGTAATGGCAATGGTAACGCCGGCGGCGTGGCCGGTTCAGGCGCCACTGCAGCAGCCGGTTCGATTGCCGCCACGGTCCCGCCGCTAGGCGGAAATGGCAACGGCAATAACGGCAACGGCAATAACGGCAACGGCAACGGGAACGGCAACGGCAACGGCAACGGCAACGGCAAGAAGTGACGGCAATTTGAAGTGGAAGTAGCCGATTGGGTTGGCAAAGGACTTGAACGGATAGAGATCAAGGATGGGGGCGCGCTTCCTGATCGGGAGGCGCGCAAGGGGGGATGACGTGAAACACTATCGGCCGCATATTTTTGTGGTGATCGCGCTGGCGATCGTGCTGTCGTCCGGCTGGCATGGCGCGCTTCGCAGCGCCCTGACCGATCTGCGGTTCGCCTGGCAATCGCGCCAGGCCAGTGGCGACATCGTCGTTGTCGCGATTGATGCTCCGTCGATCGAGAAAATCGGAGTCTGGCCCTGGCCACGCCGTCTTCACGCCGACCTGCTGCGGCGGCTTGAAAGCGCCGACGTAAAGGACGTGGTATTCGACGTGGATTTCTCGACGCCATCGGACGCTGCGTCGGATCAGTCATTCGTCGAGGCGCTTCAGGCGGCCGGCGGATCGGTGGTGTTGCCAGCCTTCAAGCAGCCGGCTACCGACGCGGGCAACGCAACCGCCGTGCGCATCAATCGTCCGGTCAATCAATTCGGCGACCATTCGTGGACCGCCGTCGTGAACGTCGCGATCGAACGTGACGGACTCGTTCGTCGCTACCCGTTCGGCGATACATTCGGCGGGGAATTTCATCCCTCGATGGGCGCCGTACTGGCTGGGCAGCATGCTGCAAAGAGCCCTCCGTTCCTGATCGATTTCAGTATCCGAACCGCCTCGATTCCGATTGTGTCCTACGTCGATGTGCTGCGCGGGGACGAAACCGCTCTGAACAGGCTGAAGGGCAAGAAGGTCATCATCGGCGGCACCGCGCTCGAACTCGGCGATCGTTTCAGCGTTCCCAACGGCGGTGTTATTTCCGGACCCATCCTGCAAACCCTCGCCGCCGAATCGATCCTGCAGAACCGGACGCTACGCTGGACCTCCGACGTCATGGCGCTGGCGGGGGTATGCATCATCGCGCTGATCATGATGTTCTCGTGGCGTCGGCTTTCCGCTGGCGTCCGGGTGATCGTTCTGGTCGGAATGGCCGCTGCCACTGAGGCCATCGCCATTCTGGTGCAGACAAAGCTGCCCCTCGTTTTCGATACTTCGCTGCTTCTGACAGCGATCGCCGTCTACATGGCGGCCATCGCACTCGACGAAATCGACTTTCGAAGCCTGCTGGGCCGGATTGCCGAAAACCGCTTTCAGCGCATCGCGATGTCGCTCGGCGATGGGCTGGTGTGCACCGATTCCAACCACCGGATCACCGTGTGGAACCCCGGGGCGGTCGCGATCTTCGGCCACCAGCCCGCTGAGATGATCGGACGGCCGCTCGTTTCGATTTGCGCAGCGTCCGTCAAGGGCGCACCCGGTTCCATTTCGACCTTCGAAGCCGCCCGCGCCCGATCACAGCAGCCCGGCGGGGTCGTGATGGAGTTCGACGGGTTGCGAAGCAACGGCGAGGTGTTTCCGGTCGAGGCCTGTTTCTCCGGCTGGCAGGGTACCGACGGCTTTCAATACGGTGCGATCCTGCGCGATATCTCGGTACGGAAACGCGAAGTCGAGCGTATCAGGTATCTGGCGGAATACGATTCTCTTACCGGGCTCGCCAACCGCGATACGCTTCACGACAGTCTGTCGGTGATGATTTTCAACGCGGAGAAACAGGCCGGTGAAGTGGCGCTGCTGGTCGTTGGCCTCGACGGATTCCAGCAGATCAACGACATGCTCGGACACGCCTGCGGCGACAGCGTACTGCGTGCGGTGTCCGAACGGCTGAAGGCCGAGCGCGCGGGCGCCGGAATCGTGGCGCGTCTGAGCGGCGACGAATTCGCCATCGCCGTTCCCGGCGTCGCCATGACCGAAACGGTAGCGCAGCTATCCGAACGCATCGCACTCACATTTGCTACGCCTCTGCTGGTCGGAACACGGCTGCACCGCCTCAAGGCCAGCATCGGAGCCGCCGTTTATCCCGGCGATGGCTGTACGGCGGAGGAACTGCTGAGCAACAGCCATCTCGCATTTTGCCGCGCCAAGGCGACCAGGCGCGGCGGGCACGTGGTATTCGAAAGCGCCATCCGGCAGGAACTTGAATCGCGCCTGACGCTGGAGGCGGAACTGGCGCATGCGGCCCAGCGGAATGAATTCGAACTGTTCTATCAACCGCAGGTCCGTCTCGCGGATGGCGGCTTGATCGGCGCGGAAGCCCTTATTCGCTGGCGCCATCCCGTCCGCGGCCTGGTCTCGCCGGCGGAATTCATGCCGGTCATCAATACCTCCTCCATTTCGGAGCGAATTGCGGGCTGGGTTCTGGAAACCGCATGCCGGCAGGCGCGGATCTGGGAGCGGGCCGGCCACGGCGTCCGCGTCAGCATCAATCTTTCGCCTTCGCAACTCCAGTCGGGTGA
>CALROE020000057.1:0-9923 GCA_943369715.1 Bradyrhizobium ivorense | reverse complement strand
GACCTCTCCCAAAGGGAGAGGTGAAACAAGCTTACCGCACCAGTTCCTTCATCGCGCCCTCGAGGCCCTCGATCGTGATCGGGTACATGCGTTCCGAGAACAGCCGGCGGATGATGGTGGTGGATTCCGAATAGTCCCAGTGCTTCTGCGCTACCGGGTTGAGCCAGACCGCATGCGGATAGGTGCGGGTGATGCGCTCCAGCCAGACCGAGCCGGCCTCCTCGTTGACGTGCTCGACCGAGCCGCCGGGGACCATGACTTCATAGGGGCTCATCGAGGCGTCGCCGACGAACACCACCTTGTAGTCGTGCGGATATTTATGCAGCACGTCCCAGGTCGGCGTCCGGTCGGTGAAGCGCCGCTTGTTCTGCTTCCAGACGCCCTCATAGAGGCAGTTGTGGAAGTAGAAATATTCCATGTGCTTGAATTCGCTCTTCGCCGCCGAGAACAGCTCCTCGACCTGCTCGATATGCGAATCCATCGAGCCGCCGATGTCGAAAAACACCAGCACCTTGACCGCGTTGCGCCGCTCGGGGCGCATATGGACGTCGAGATAGCCGTGGTTGGCGGTCTCCCGGATCGTGGTGTCGAGGTCGAGTTCGTCGGGGGCGCCGGTGCGGGCGAATTTGCGCAGGCGCCGCAGCGCGATCTTGATGTTGCGGATGCCGAGTTCGACATTGCCGTCGAGATCCCTGAACTCGCGCTTGTCCCACACCTTGACGGCGCGGTTGTTGCGGTTCTTGTCCTGGCCGATCCGCACGCCCTCGGGATTGTAGCCATGGGCGCCGAACGGCGAGGTGCCCGCGGTGCCGATCCACTTGTTGCCGCCCTGATGCCGGCCCTGCTGCTCCTTCAGGCGCTGGCGCAGCGTCTCCATGAGCTTGTCCCAGCCCATCGCCTCGATCTGCTTCTTCTCTTCGTCGGTGAGGTATTTCTCGGCGAGCTTCTTCAGCCATTCGGCCGGAATGTCCGCCTTCTCCATGGCGTCGAGCAGGCTTTCCAGCCCCTTGAACACGGTGCCGAACACGCGATCGAACTTGTCGAGGTTGCGCTCGTCCTTCACCAGCGCCGCGCGCGAGAGGTAATAAAAGTTTTCCACCGTCTGCTCGGCGAGGTCGGCGTCGAGCGCCTCCATCAGCGTCAGATATTCACGCAAGGTGACCGGGACCTGGGCATCGCGCAGCGATGTGAAGAATTGCAAGAACATGGGCTACAGATTGCCCGCCGGACCGCGAACGTCAAGGGCCTTCCGCGCACCCAAGAGGCCTAGACCTGCCGGGTTTTTCAACTAGAATTGACCTATCAGGGTTTTTTCAATGGGGCGGTATCAATGGGTATTCTAGCAGCAATTGTGATCGGCGCGATCGCCGGCTGGCTCGCCGGCCTGATCGTGCGCGGCGCCGGCTTCGGGCTGATCGGCAACATCGTGATCGGCATCATCGGCGCGCTGGTGGCAAGCTGGATCCTGCCGCAACTGGGCGTCAGCCTCGGCGGCAGCGCGATACGCGATATCGTCAACGCCACCATCGGCGCGGTCATCGTTCTCGTCATTCTCTCGCTGGTCAAACGCGTCTGAAAAATTCCTCACCCCGATCGCGACCGCCGCTCCGGCGGTCGTTTCCTGTAGAGACAGAGGCGCCCGCGCGCTCAAGAACAAGCAACAAGGCAACGACTCAATGAAATTTACCGGCACCAAGAACTACGTCGCCACCGACGACCTCAAGATCGCCGTCAACGCCTCGATCGTGCTGGAGCGCCCATTGCTGATCAAGGGCGAGCCCGGCACCGGCAAGACCGTGCTGGCCGAGGAAGTCGCCAAGGCGCTCGGCGCGCCGCTGCTGACCTGGCACATCAAGTCCACCACCAAGGCGCAGCAGGGCCTTTACGAATACGACGCGGTGTCGCGGCTGCGCGACAGCCAGCTCGGCGATTCCAAGGTTTCCGACATCGCCAATTACATCAAGCGCGGCAAATTGTGGGACGCCTTCACTCATCCGACGCGCCCGGTGCTGCTGATCGACGAAATCGACAAGGCCGACATCGAATTCCCCAACGATCTCCTGCTCGAGCTCGATCGCATGGAATTTTTCGTCTACGAGACCGGCGAGAACATCAAGGCGACGCTGCGCCCGATCGTGATGATCACCTCGAACAACGAGAAGGAACTGCCGGACGCGTTCCTGCGCCGCTGCTTCTTCCACTACATCAAGTTCCCCGACGCCGACACCATGCAGCGGATCGTCGACGTGCATTTCCCCGGCATCAAGAAGCGCCTGGTGGAAGAAGCGCTGCGGATCTTCTTCGAGGTGCGCGAAGTGCCCGGCCTGAAGAAGAAGCCATCGACCTCGGAGCTATTGGACTGGCTGAAGCTGCTGCTCAACGAGGACATGACGCCGGAAATGCTCAGGGAGCGCGACCCGCGCAAGCTGATCCCGCCGCTGCACGGCGCACTGCTCAAGAACGAGCAGGACGTGCATTTGTTCGAGCGGCTGGCGTTTCTGAGCCGGCGCGAAGTGTAGGTGGGGAAACCTGCCTTGGCCGGCATGGCGAGCGCCCGGATTTCACCGGAGAGTCTAGCCCTCGACGCCAGCCTGCGCGGCGCGGTCGAGCGCAAGGATGTGCCGGGCGTGGTCGCGCTGGTCACCGATCGCGAGCGCGTGCTGTATCAGAACGCCTTCGGCGTGGCGGATGTCGCGACCGGGCGCCCGCTCACATCAGATGCGTTGTTTCGCATCGCCTCGATGACCAAGCCGGTCACGTCGGTGGCCTTGATGCAGCTGGTCGAGCAAGGCAAAATCGGCCTCGATGATCCGGCGGAAAAATACCTGCCGGAGCTGGTCGGACTGAAAGTCTTCGAATCGTTCGACCCGTCGACCGGCGCCTACCAGCTGCGCCCGGCGTCGCGGCCGGCGACGGTGAAACACTTCCTGACGCACACCTCCGGCCTGGCCTATCCGTTCACCAGCGAGACCTGGCGCGATTTCAAGCCGCGCGCCGGTGAAACCTATCCGTTCGGCGGACCGCTGCTGTTCGATCCCGGCGAGCGCTGGCACTACAGCACCTCTACCGACGTCGTCGGCAGACTGGTCGAGGTGGTGTCCGGCGAGATGCTCGAGGATTACTTCCGCCAGCACATCTTCGCCCCACTCAGGATGGACGACACATCCTACAACGTGCCGGAGGCCAAGGGGCCGCGTCTCGTCGCGCAGCAATGGCGCAGTGGCGAGCGCATGGACGGCGCCATTGAACTGCAAGAGCCGCAACTCGGGCTCACCATCGCATCACCGATCGGCGGCGGCGGCCTCGCCTCGAGCGCTGACGACTACGGCCGCTTCGTGCGCATGCTGCTCAACGGCGGCACGCTCGACGGCGCGCGCGTGCTCGAGGCCGGGACAGTGGCGCTGATGGGCCAGAACCACATCGGCGCGGTCACGGTCCCCGCGCACAAGAGCGCGCTGCCGCGCAGCGCCGACTTCACCTTCATCGCGGACGGACGCGACAAGTGGGGGCTCGGCTTTCTGATCACGGCCGATCAGGTACCAGGCAAGCGCTCGCCCGGCAGCCTGAGCTGGGCCGGCATCAACAACACCTACTTCTGGATCGACCCCATCAGCGGCATCGCCGGCGTGATCATGATGCAGTATTTGCCGTTCGCCGACGCCAGGGCGCTGGCGGTCTACGACGCGTTCGAGCGCGGCACTTATCAGCTGGTGAAGACCTGACGGTAGAAGGTTTGCGTATGTCTGGCCGGCTTCGTGCCGGCCGGATTGCTATCGCACCACCACCGCTTTCGGCGCGCCTTGGGGTGATGGCGAATTAGCCTCTCAATCGTAATTTAACCATTGTGGCGGCGCCCTCAGCGGATATATGGTCACAATGGTCATATTGGTCATTGAGGGGTTCCACATGACAAAAGTCAGCAAGACGCCATCCTCACCGCCTGCTGGCGGGACCTGGACGCTCGCCGGCGCCAAAGCCCGGTTCTCCGAGGTGGTGGATCGTGCCCAGGCCGGCCCCCAAACCATCACCCGCAACGGCAAGCCGAGCGCGGTGATCGTCTCCGCCGAGGAATGGGCGCGCAAGACCGTGCGGAAAGGCACCTTGGCCGAATTCCTGCTCGCATCGCCGCTGCGCGGCGCCGATCTCGAACTGGAGCGCCAAAGCGACACGCCTCGTGATGTGACGCTGTGAACCTGCTGCTCGATACCAACGTGCTGTCGGAAGTGCAGCGGCCGACGCCCGACTTGAAGGTACTCGGCTGGCTTGATGCGGTCGACGAGGACCGGGTGTTCATCAGTGTCGCTTCGATCGCTGAACTTCGGCGTGGCATTGCCTTGATGGGCGATGGTCGCCGCCGCGCCGCGCTGGCCGGCTGGCTCGCCAACGATCTGCCGGCACGTTTCGCCGAGCGGATCCTGCCGATTGATCATGCGGTTGCCGAACACTGGGGCGACCTGATGGCACAGAGCCGCCGAAGCGGCGTAGCGTTGTCCGTTATGGACGGCTTCTTTGCGGCGACCGCGCTCGCGAAGGAGCTCACGCTGGTCACGCGCAACGTCAAGGATTTTGCGTCATTCGGCGTACCGCTGCTCAACCCGTGGGACGAATAATACCAGGCCCACATCCGATCCGTGGCGGCAGGCTCCACGTTCGATGATCTGCGGTGGGGAAACCTGGCTCGCCGGGCCGTGTCTCGCGAACAGCCCGCCTACAGCACCACCGCCTCCGGCGCAGCCTTGCCGCGGATCATGTCGCTCGCCTTGTCGGCGATCATCAGGGTCGAGGCGTTGAGGTTGGCCGAGATCATGCGCGGCATGATCGAGGCATCGACCACGCGCAGGCCCTGCAGGCCGTGGACGCGGAGTTGATCGTCGACCACGGCCCATTTGGCGTCGGCCGGGCCCATCCGGCAGGTGCAGCCGGGATGGAACGTGGTGGTGCCGCGCTCGGTCGCCGCGGCGAGAAACTCGTCGTCGCTCTGCACGTTGGGGCCGGGATAATCCTCATAGGCGTAATACGGCGCCAGCGGCGACGATGACAGCAAGCGCCGCGCCAGCTTCATGCCGGCGACCACGGTGCGGCGGTCGAGTTCCTCGACCAGGTAGTTGGTCTGGATGATCGGCGGCGCAAACGGATCAGCCGAGCGGGCCCGGACATAGCCGCGGCTTTCCGGCCGCTGCTGCCACGAGGCCACGGTCATGCCGGGCTCGTCCTCGAGCTGGCCCTGCACGCCCTCCTTGTAGCTCGCCGGCGTAAAGGTCAGCTGCAGGTCGGAGCTTTCGGTGCTCTCGCCGGAATGCCAGAAGCAGTAGACCATGGTCGGCGACAGCGACAGCAGGCCGCGCCGCGTCGTCGCCCATTTCAGCGCCTCCACCCACAGGCTGAGGCCGCGTCGGAGTTCGTTGATGGTCTTGATGTTCTTGACGCGCGCGACCGAGCGCGGCGCGTAATGGTCCTGCAATCCCTCGCCGACGCCTGATAGCGCATGACGCACCTCGATGCCGAGCGAGCCCAGCAGTTCCGGCGAGCCGACGCCGGACAATTGCAGCAGTTGCGGCGAGTTGTAGGTGCCGCCGGAAAGAATGACTTCCTTGTTGGCCCGCACTTCCACCGGCGTGCCGCCCTTGCCGCCCTTGATGTAGCGTACGCCGACCGCGCGCTTGCCCTCGAAGATGATGTTGGTGGCATGCGCGTGGGTGCGCACATGGACGTTCGGCCGCTTCATCGCCGGACGCAGGAACGCGGTCGCCGCGCTGACGCGCAGCCCGTCCTTGATGGTGCGCTGGGCGTAGGAGACGCCTTCCTGGATGCCGCCGTTATAATCGGGGTTCTTGGGGATGCCGAGGCTCACCGCGCCGGCCATGAAGGCCTCGCAGAGCGGATCGCGCCAGTCCATGGTGGTGACGGTGAGCGCGCCGTCGCGGCCGCGGAACGTATCCTCGCCCTCGCCGACTCGCCGCTCCATCCGCTTGAAATAGGGCAGCACGTCCGGATAACCCCAGCCGCGATTGCCGAGTTGCGCCCAGGTATCGAAGTCCTGGCGCTGGCCGCGGTTGTAGATGTGGCCATTGATCGAGGAGGAGCCGCCGAGCGTCTTGCCGCGCGGCGCGTAGATGCTGCGTCCGCCGGTCCAGGGCCCGACCTCCTGCTGATAGGCCCAATTGATGCTCTTCATGTGGAAGGTTTTGATAAATCCCGCCGGCAGATGGATGTAGGGATGCCAGTCGCTGGGGCCGGCCTCCAGCACGCAGATGCTGGTGCCCGGATCTTCGCTGAGCCGGTTGGCCAGCACGCTGCCGGCGGAGCCAGCGCCGATAATCACGTAATCGAACGTTTCCATCGTGTTTTTTCCGGCGCGGATAAAGCTACCGCGCCTTTTCGTTGAGTTGATAGGTGAGGTGCACCTTCGCCGTCGGCCATTCGCTGGCAATGATGCTGTAGACCACGGTGTCGCGCAACGTGCCGTTGGGCGCAACCTGATGATTGCGCAGGATGCCGTCCTGCTTGGCGCCGAGACGTTCGATGCCGCGCCGGCTCTGCTGGTTGAAGAAATGGGTGCGGAATTCGACCGCAATGCAATCGAGCTTCTCGAAGGCGTGGCCGAGCAGCAGCAATTTGCACTGGGTATTGAGCGCGCTGCGCTGCACGCGCCTGGCGTACCAGGTCGAGCCGATTTCGACGCGCCGGTTGGCGGCGTCGACGTTCATGTAGGTCGACATGCCCGCGATCCTGCCGTCGGCATCGAACACGGTGAACGGCAGCATCGACCCCGACGCCTGCAGCCCGAGCCGGCGGTCGATCTCCTTGCGCATGTCCTCGGCCTTCGGGATGAAGGTGTACCAGAGCTTCCACAGCTCGCCGTCCTTCACCGCCTCGGTCAGCCCGTCGAGGTGGTCGTGCGACAGCGGCTTCAGCTGCGCATGCGCGCCGCCGAGGGTTACCGGTTCAAGCCAGGGCATGTTATGTCTTACTCCGTTTCTCACAGCGTCATTCCGGGATGGTGCGAAGCACCAGACCCGGAATCTCGAGATCCTCAGATGTGCAATAGCACATCGTAGTTCGATGCTTCGCATCGCCCCGGGATGACGATTGCGCTTCGCGCAATCGTCACTTGTTCAAGAAGTTCAGCGCCAGACCCGGCCGCGGCCAGTCCATCGCGATCAGTTCGCCTTTGCCTGACAGCGTGATGTAGGCGGTCTTCAGCTCGGGGCCCCCGAAGGCGATGTTGGTGGTGACGCGGTCGCCGGTCGGGATCTGCTCGACCAGGGTGCCGTCGGGCGCGATCACCGAAATGCAGCCCGAGACCAGCGTGGCGACGCAGATATTGCCATTGGCCTCGACGGCCAGCGAGTCGAACATCTGGTAGCCGCCGAGACCGCAGATCGGCTTGCCGCGCTCGCCGCGATAGATCACGTCGCGCGGCTTCAGCACGCCGGGCTCGGAAATCTCGTACGCCCACAGCCGGGCCGTCGGCGTCTCCGCGATGTAGACGGTGTTCTCGTCCGGCGACAGGCCGATGCCGTTGGCCGGCAGTATGCCATGCACCACCTCGACGATCTCCTTCATGCCGGGCTTGACGTAATACATCCCGCCGACATCCATCTCGCGGGCGCGGCGCTTGCCGAGGTCGGAGAACCAGAGGCCGCCATGCCTGTCGAACACGAGGTCGTTCGGCCCCCGCAAGTCATACTCGCCGCATTTGGAAACGACCGTCTCGACCTTGCCGCTTTGCAGATCGACCCGCTGGATCGATCCGCCGAGATAATCATCGGGCTGCGGGCCCGGCATGATCATGTTTTTGGTCGGGATCCAGCTGAAGCCGCCATTGTTGCAGATGTACATCTTGCCGTCGGGGCCGAGGGCGGCGCCGTTTGGGCCGCCCGGAATCTCCGCGACCACTTCCTTGCGGCCGTCGGGCCAGACCCGCGTCAGCCGGCGGCCGCGGATTTCGACCAGCACCACCGAACCATCCGGCATCACCACCGGCCCTTCGGGAAACTCGAGACCGGTGGCGAGAACGCGAATATTGGACATGGAATCCCCCCGCTTCTTATGGCTGCAGGCGGATTCCTGGGCATTCCGCGCGCGCAACGATTTCGTTGCGCCATGTTATGACAAAGTCGATATCGCTTGCCAAGCAACTGACGATGCAGGGCAGCCCAGCGGCACGGTCGGCCCGGACCGGCGTCGAATCCGAGGCCACCGGCGCGCCTCCCGGCCTGCGCGATATCTGCACGAGAATCCGCAAATCCTGACCATGCCGCGCAAACGCCTTGCCAACCGCCGGCGCATCGTCAGGGCATGACAGCAATCAACACCACTTTTCACCCGCCCCGCCGGCCATGGCGGATCCGCCGCAGGACAAAATTGCAGCCCGCTGCAACCAGCCCCGTCCGGGCAAACGTCGGACGAACTTCCGGCTTCATCTGCTTCTTCCTCGCGCTGCTGACCGTACTCAGCGTCACGCCGGCGTTCCTGCTGTTCTGCGCCTGCGAACTGTCTCCCGCCTGCCTCGCCCGAAGCTTCGGCAATTTTCTGATCGGCCCGGCAGGCGTACGCAAGCCGACCATTGCGATCCTGCTCGGTCCGCTGTTCGTCCTGCTCACCTACATCGTGGTGTTCGTCAGGTGTCACCGACGCCGGGACGTGCTCGACTTCACGGGCCAGCCCCCTGGCTGAACGGTCGCTGCTGAAAAATCACCTTTCGCAAACGCCAGCCCCATACTGCCGCTTGTGGAGAGCGACAAAAAGGCAGTCCGCTTCGCGGCGCCTGATCTATGCTCGGCCCTGTCACTCCGGTTTGAAAAGGGTCGCGCCATGCTGATTACCGAGGTCCGCGCTCACCACATCCGCATTCCCTATGACGCCGGGGTGGCCAGCTTCAGGCAGGGCGCCTCGGCCATCGCAGCACTCGATATCGTCGTCGTCGAGGTCTCGACCGATACCGGGCTCACCGGATGGGGCGACGCTTTCAGCTACGTCTGCCCGAAAACGACCTGCGCCGCGATCGACGAGATGATCGCGCCGCAGGCGCGGGGCCTCGAGGTGCCCGACGCCGCGGGCATTCCCGCCTTCATGGAGAACATCCAGCGCAATCTGCATCTGTTCGGCCGTTACGGCATCACCATGTTTGCGATCTCCGGGCTCGACATCGCGCTATGGGATCTGGCCGCAAGGGTGCAGGGCGTGCCGTTGCATCGGCTGATCGGCCAGGCCCGCAGAACACGTATTCCCGCCTATGCCAGTCTGCTGCGGATCGGCACGCCGGACCTGGTGGCGGCCGAATGCCGGACGGCATTGTCGCAGGGCTACGGCGCGATCAAGCTGCACGAGACCGCCACGCCGGCGGTGTTCGCTGCACGGCAGGCGATCGGCGTCGGCGTTCCGCTGATGGTCGACCTGAACTGCCCGATGGACGGCGCCGCTGCAATCGCGTTCGCCCAGGCCTGCCGCACGGCGGCACCGATGTTTCTGGAGGAGCCGGTGTGGCCGCCGGAGGATTTTGCCACCCTGGCCGAGGTGCGGTCAAAAGGAGGGTTGAACGTCGCGGCAGGCGAGAACGCCTGCACGGTCCATCAATTCAGGCAAATGATGACCGCCGGCGCCGTCAGCCATGCCCAGCCCTCGGTGACAAAAGTCGGCGGCATCACCGAATATCTGAAGGTTGCCGCGCTGGCCGACGAACTCGGCATCCGGCTCGCACCGCATTCGCCCTATTTCGGCGCCGGCCTGCTGGCGACACTGCAGTTGATGTCGCTTCGCGACGACGGCACCTTCGTCGAGGTGTTCTACATGAAGCGCGCGGCGTGCCTGTGGCGCGGCCGCATCGATGTCGATGCCAGCGGCTGTATCGCGGTGCCGGAGGGACCCGGGCTCGGCTACGAGCCGGACAAGGAGGTCATGGAGCGTTACCGGGTCGCCTG
>CALROE020000056.1:0-9976 GCA_943369715.1 Bradyrhizobium ivorense | reverse complement strand
CTCCGTCCTTGCGCAGGCATGTAGGCATGCTCGCCGCGAGCGGAATTCCCCGCCCTCGGATTAGAGGACAAATCGGAAGAAACGGTTAGCGGAGTAAGGAATGGTTAACGATCGGCAAACGCATCGCGGTAGCCGGCCAGCACGCCCTCGACCATCGCCTTCTGCGAAAAATGCAGGAAGATTCGTTCGCGCAGCGACCGCGCGCGGGCCAGCGCGGCTTCGGGATCCTCCAGCGCGGTTTCGATGGCGTCCGCCATCGCGCCGACGATGTTGGGGGCGAACAGCGCGTCGGTATGCTCGGCGAAAATTTCCGGGATGCCGCCGACATTGGCGGCCACCATCGGAATTCCCGCCGCCGCCGCCTCGATCACGACATAGGGCATCGAATCCCCGCGCGACGGCACGACCAATAGCCTGCCTTTGGAAAAGCCGTAGCGCGCCTTGACGTGGCCGATGAAGCGCACGGCCTCGCCGAGCCCGAGCCGTTCGATCTGGGCCTTGAGATGGTCGAGTTCCTCGCCGTCGCCGGCCAGCGTCAGCGTCACCGGTTTGCCGTCGGCGCGCAGCCGCGCCACCGCATCGATCAGCAGGTCCGCGCCCTTGATGTGCCGGAACTCGCCGACATAGACCACGTCGGTGGCGTCGGCCGCCGGGATGACGGGATCGAATTCGTCGGCGGTGACGCCGTTGAACACGCAACGCACTAGGCCGGAGGGGACCCCGATGGTGCGCTGATAGGTGTCGCGCGCGAACGCGCTCTCGAACAGGAACAGGTCGGTCGCGTTCATCAGCGCGCGTTCGAGAGTGCCGTACAGCGCGCCCTTCAGCGTGTTGAGGGGGTAGTGCAACGAGCCGCCATGCGGCGTGTAGACCCGGATGGTTTCCTTCGAGCGCGCCTTCAGCCGGATGAAGGCGCCGGCCTTGGCGCCGTGGCCGTGCAGCACGTCCGGTTTCAGCTGCTTGATCAGGCGCATGAAACGCGCCCACACCAGTACGTCGGTGGGAAACGGCTCGCGGTGAATCGCGAGACGATGCACGCCGAGTTTCAGGCGCGGCGCGATTTCCTTCAGCGCCGCTTCCGCGCGCTCGCCGCCGGTGAGGCTGTCGGCGATGATGCCGACGTGATGGCCGCGATCGGCCTGGCCGTTGGCGAGATCCATGATGTGGCGGAAAATGCCGCCGACCGGCGCCCGCACCGCGTGCAGGATACGAAGCGGCTGACCTTCAATCAGGGGCATGATCAGAACCAGCGTTCGCCGACGAGTACGGTATCGCCGGGGCTGATGGCGGTGCCGAGCGGCACGACGGTCCGCATCGAGCCTGCGGGATCGTTGTGGGTGATCGTGACGCGATCACGCAGCGCGCGCGGCGAGAAGCCGCCGGCAATGGCCACCGCGCTCTCCACCGTCATGTTCGGCACGTAGGGATATTGACCGGGTGCTGCGACCTCGCCGAGGATGAAGAACGGCCGGTAGGCCTCGATCTCCACCGCGACCGACGGCTCGCGGATAAAACCGTTGCGCAGCTTGGCGGTGATGTCGGCGGCGAGGCCCGCGGGCGTTTTGCCGCGTGCCGGCACCGAGCCGATCAGCGGCATGGTGATGGAACCGCCGGCATCGATCGCATAGGTGTTGGTCAGACCTTCCTGGCCGTAGACCACGACCCGGAGTTTGTCTCCGGCGTCGAGCCGATAGGCGGTGTCATATCGGACGGGCTCCGGGGCATAGGCCACCGCCACGGGGGCAGGGGCCGTGCCATAGCTTTGCCCATAGGTCATCGTATCGAGATCGGCTTGCGGCTGCACCACGGCGACCGGCGCGGAGCGGCGCATGCAGCCCGTCAGGGCGAGCGCAGCCAGCAGACAGAGAATGACGCCACGCACGACTCGCATCGGACAGCCCACAGCAATTGCTGATTCCGATTAAGGGCTGTCATGGTTAACAAAGCATGACCGTAACGCCCCCAGGCCGATGTTCTCCGGGGCCCAATGGCGCGGATTAACCCAGCGGCAACCTTAATGGAGTGTAATCGGCCGCAGTTGAGTGGATGAGTTGCGTCCGCGGGAGTGTGCGATGCGTTTAGCGTTCTGGCGTGCAGGCAAGGACAAAGCGGGCAGGGCCAAAGCTCTGGTCGAGAAGGCCTTGGTCGAGAAGGCTGCAGTCCAGAGGGCCGCCGCGAAGCCTGCACCCGATTCGTATCGACCGGCCGCCGCCGCCCCGACCGGCGATCTCGATCTGCGCGCGCTGGGCCAGGCGCTGGCCCGCAAGAAGGGCTGGATCATCGTTCCGACCCTGCTCGCCGCCGCGTTGTCGGTGACCGCGGTCAATCTGGTGACCCCGCGCTACAAATCCGAAGCCCGCATCCTGGTCGACGGCCGCGAGAACATCTTTCTGCGGCCGAACGCAGAGCGCAGCGAGGAGCGCAGCTCGGTCGTCGATGCCGAGGCCGTCACCAGCCAGGTCCAGCTGCTGCTGTCGCGCGATCTCGCGCGCGAGATCATCAAGAAGAACAAGCTCGCCGAGCGTCCGGAATTCGATCCGGTGCTGCAGGGGCTTTCGCCGTTCAAATCGCTGTTGGCCCTGTTCGGGATCGGTCGCGACCCGTTCTCGCTGACCCCCGAAGAGCGCGTGCTCGACACCTACTATGATCGCTTCACCGCCTATGCGGTCGACAAGTCGCGCGTCATCGTCATCGAATTCCAGTCGTGGGATCCGGAACTGGCGGCGCGCGTCGCCAACTCGATCGCCGACGGCTATCTGGTGCTGCAGCAGAATGCGCGGCAGGAGCAGGCCAAATCCGCCGGCCTGTGGCTGTCGGGCGAGATCGACAGCCTGCGCAAGAAAGTGGCGGAAGCCGAATCCCGGGTCGAGGATTTCCGCTCGAAATCCAGCCTGTTCGTCGGCACCAACAACACCACGCTGTCGAACCAGCAGATGGGCGAGCTCAACACGCAACTGAACAATGCGCGCGCGCTGAAATCCGATGCCGAATCGAAGGCGCGGCTGATCCGTGAAATGCTTCAGAGCGGCAAGCCGATCGAGGCTTCCGAGGTGCTCAATTCCGAACTGACGCGGCGGCTGTCCGAGCAGCGCGTCACGTTGCGCGCGCAATTGGCCGAGCAATCCTCGACCTTGCTCGACAACCATCCGCGCATCAAGGAACTGAAGGCGCAGCTTGCCGACCTCGACCGCCAGCTACGCGAGGAAGCCAGCAAGCTTTCGCGTTCATTCGACAGCGACGCAAGGATCGCCGGCGGCAGGGTCGAAGGCCTCAGCGCCAGCCTTGAGCAGTTGAAGAAACAGGCAGGTTCGACCAACACCCAGGACGTGCAGCTGCGCGCGCTGGAGCGCGAGGCCAAGGCGCAGCGCGACCTCTTGGAATCCTATCTGGCGAAATACCGTGAGGCCAACACCCGCGAAAACATCGAGGCGGCGCCTGCGGATGGCCGGATCATTTCCCGCGCCAGCGTCTCCAACACCCCGGCCTATCCGAAGAAGCTGCCGATCGTGCTGATCGCGACGCTGGCAACCCTGATGCTGACCGCCGGCGCGATCGTCACGGGCGAATTGCTGCGCATGACGGCGCCGCGCGCGGTGGCGGCGTTCGCCTCCGCACCGGCGGCGATCCGCGCAAAGGCCGCGGCTGCCACGGCCGCCGCCGAGCCCGAATTCGAGCGCGAGCCCGACCCCGGCATCGAGTCCGAAGTCGAGCCGGAAGCGGCTCCGGCGTTCCGCGTGCCTGCCGCAATTGAGCCTCCCGGCATCGTGCCCGAACTCTCCGAAATGGAGCGGCTGGCCGACGATCTGCGCAGCGCGGGCGACGCCGCGCGCAAGGTGACCGTGCTCGGCACCGCCTCGAACGAAAGCATCACGTTGACTGCGCTGACGCTGGCGCGCCTGGTCGCGCGCCATGCCCGGGTCGTGGTGGTCGACTTGTCGGCGTCGTCGCCGACCATCTCGGCGATATCGGTCGATCCGGCCGCGCCGGGCCTGGCGGAATTGATGCTGGGCGAGGCGTCGTTCTCGCAGATCATTACCAAGGATAAATTGTCGCGGGCTCACCTCGTGACCTCTGGACGTCCGGGTTCGGACCGCAGCCTGCTGCAATCGCCGCGGCTGACGCTGGCGATCGATGCCTTGCTGCGGGTCTATGACCATGTGGTGCTGGATGCCGGCACCGCTTCCGACCTGCCGGCCGAACTGCTGACCGCGCAGGCGCGCGCCGTGGTGGTGCCGGATGCCTCGATGGCGCCGGACGCCCGCACCCAGATGTGCGATCAGCTGCGCGCGGTCGGGTTTTCCGATGTGACGATGCTGAGCAAGGCGGTGCAGCCCTCGAATGCGATCGAGCCCGGCCCGCGGGTGGTGGCGGCCTGAGGGCCGGCGGCGACCTTGTCGCACACACACACCGCTGTCATCGCCCGGCGAAGACCGGGCGACGACAGTTTTGATTGTGGTGGTCTATCGAAATCGTCATTGCGAGGAGCGCTTGCGACGAAGCAATCCATCTCTCCGCGGAAAGAAGGAATGGATTGCTTCGCTGCGCTCGCAATGACGTTGATAGAGATTGCTCCGCGACGAAGATCAGCGCCTAGCGAAACGCGGCGCGCAGCTTCTGCGCCAATTCGAACAGCGCCGGATTGTGCTTTACCAGATGCTTGGCGCGGTTGACGCCTGACATCGCGGCGGCGGCCAGCTTGCCGCGCAGGCTGAGCGGAATAAAGCTGTCGAAGATCGGCTCGTCGTCCTTGCAGAACAGCCGCTTGTAGTCATCCGATCCGATCCCGAGGTCGAGCGCGAGATAGCCGCGTTCGGCATAGTGGTCGACGATGTCGCGCATCAGGATCAGGCCGGGACTGTATTTGGAGTTGGCCGACAGCGTGTAGGTGTTGAACATCATGGAAAAGCGGTGGCCGTCTTTGACGCCGGCGAAGATCGCAATCACCTCGTCGTCGCATTCGAGCGCGTGAATATCGATGGCCCGGTCGCCGTCCGCAAGCTGCGCCATGCAGGCGTCGCGGACGAACTCCTCGACGCCGGGGTCGGCGAACACGTTGGGCAGTTTCTGCTCCGCCATCCGCTGCGGCTTGATGATGAAGAACCAGTCGAGCAGCCGCTTGATTTCGGCGTCCGTGGTCGCGACGTGGCTGCGATAGCCGGGAAGCGCCTGCAGCTTGCGTTCCTTGCCCTTGAGCCTGCGCCGGAACGAACTCGAGATCCGCACTGTCGGCGGCTCCTCGGGCACGATCTTCATCAGCGGACAGTCATTGGCCGAGGCCTGGTGCGGCAACAGCGCCATCGGGTTAGGCACGCCGCGCCAGGTCAATGGCTGCTGGCCCAGCGCCAGAACATCGACCTCGGAACGCGCACGGATCGCCGATACCAGGGCGTCGAGATCGGTCGCGCCGGCCGCGACGGCAAATTCCCGGTCCCACAGCGCCATGTTGAAGGTGGCGTGCTTGCCGCCCATGAAGCTCGCAGTGCGAACGCCGTGCTCGTGGCTGAGCGTGAGCGGCAGCAGCAACAGCGGACGGCGCTCGGCGTCGTAAGCGATCACAATGAAGGGACGATGGCCCTCGCGGGCGCCGACCTGCCGCTGCCAGGCGGCGAGCAAGTCGAAACGCTGATACGGTGTGGAAAACTGCTTGATGTCCTCGAGGCCGCGCCAGATGGTCTCGGCCTTGTCGAGATCGCCGAGAATATCCACGCCGGCGATGCGGCTGATCCCGGTCGATGCCGGCGCATGCCCCGTTCGGTTGTCGATCGCGGCGGCCATTGTCATCGCAGTATCCGGATGTAGGAGATTTTTTACATTTTTCGGCTTGAGCCGACCTTTGCAAAGAAATGTCAACAAAGAGTAAGGACAATGCAGCCCGCGGCGGGGCGGGGCCGCCGCATCTGGGGACGCGAATTTGTCATCCGAAAACCTTTTCCTGACAAGTCTCCGGCTGGAACTGGCCTGGTTGTCCGGCCGGCATTGGCTGAGCGGCCGGGGCACGGGCGGCGCCGGCGTGGTCTTGCGGTTCGAACGGGTGCGGCCGCCCCGCGCCGGCGGTTTTCAACCGCTTCGCTCGCACGAAATCACGCCGGGATTTCTCGACCGCACGATCCGGGCCCTGAAGCGCTGGAAGTTCGATATCGTCTCGATGGACGAGGTTTGCCACCGCGCGGTCACGGCGCCCACGCCAAGGCGGTTCGTGGGTCTGACCTTCGACGGCGGCACCAAGGATATGATTGCATCGGCCTATCCGGTGCTGTCGCGGCACGGGGTGCCGTTCACGGTTTACCTGCCGACCGCGTTTCCGGACCGCCTGGGCGAAGCCTGGTGGCTGGCACTGGAAGCCATCATCGCGCGCGAGGGCCGGCTCAGCCTGGTGATGGACCGCCACGAGCGGCACTTCGACATCGAAGGCAATGCCGAAAAATACCAGCTTTACGAATATCTCTCGGGCTGGATTCGTACGCTGCCGCCGCCGGATCTATCGGCCGCGATCAACGATCTGTGCAAGCGATACTCGGTCAACCTCGCGGCGCTGTCGCGCGAAGCTGCGATGGACTGGGACGATCTGGCAAAACTCGCCGCCGATCCCCTGGTGACGATCGGCAGTGCGACGGTCAACTATCCCGTGCTGTCGAACCTGAAAGACGTCGACGCGCAGCGCGAGATGACGATGGGCCGGGCGGTCACGCAGGCCGCATTCCACCGCGAGGTCAGGCATTTCGCCTATCCGTTCGGCGATCGCGCCGCCTTCGCCCGCAAGCATGTCCAGATGGCCGAGGAGGCCGGCTTCGTCAGCGCGGCGTCGGCGCTGCCGGGCGTGGTTCACGCCGAGGGCCGCACCAATCTGCACGCACTGCCGCGGCTTTCCTGGGACGGACGCCAACGCTCGCTGCGCGTCATGCGGGTGCTGCTCTCCGGCGCCGCCTTCGCCCCGGTGGCGCCGACGCGGAGCAGGATTCGGGACGGCGACGAAAATTGATGTCGGTCCCGTAGCCCGGATGGAGCCCTTGCGAAATCCGGACCAGGACATCCGTTCCCGGATTGCGCCGTCGGGGCGGCCGCATTGAATATGCTTTAGATATCCGGCTTCGACATCCAGCTGATGATCGGCATCGCCGGCAGCACCCAGCCGATGCCGGCGACGACATAGAAGATCGCCTGCAGCAGCCCTGAATTGGCAAGCCACGGCGTCTGCGCCACCGTCATGCCCAGCAGCGACCACACCACGACGAGGATGAGCAGGGCGATGGTTCCGATGAATTTGCGGGTGCGGATGGCCATGACGGAAACGTGCATTTCTTTGCGTTTGCGCAACTTGCGCGCGGGAAGGGGCGGACTATAAGGGGCGCGCCAGTTCAATCAAGCACGGCATCGATGACCGTTGTTCCCTCACAGCAGGCCGCCCCCCCAGCCACCGCCGTCAGATGGTGGCTGCTCTCGATCGCCGCGCTGATCGCGATCATGGTGCTGGTCGGCGGCGCCACGCGGCTGACCGAGTCGGGCCTGTCGATCGTAGAGTGGAAGCCGGTCACCGGCACGTTGCCGCCGCGCGGCGAGGCGCAATGGCTTGCGGCCTTCGAGGCCTACAAGACCATCCCGCAATATCGCGAACTCAATGCCGGGATGTCGCTCGACCAGTTCAAGACCATCTTCTGGTGGGAATGGAGCCACCGGCTGCTCGGGCGCGTGATCGGGATGGCCTACCTGCTGCCGTTTCTGTGGTTCCTGTGGCGCGGCGCCTTGAGCGCGGAGCTGAAACGCCGGCTCTGGCTGATCTTCGGGCTCGGCGCGCTGCAGGGCGCAGTCGGCTGGTGGATGGTGGCGTCAGGCCTGACGCAGCGCACCGAGGTTTCGCAATATCGTCTCGCCACCCATCTGGTGCTGGCGCTCGTCATCTTTGCTGCGATCGTCTGGACGCTGCGCCGGATGGCGGGCCGGCCGCCGGCCATCGTCTCGGCGCGGCTGCGGATCACCAGCATCGCGCTGCTGGTGCTGACCTTCGTGCAGTTGTATCTCGGCGCGCTGGTTGCGGGCCTGCGAGCGGGACGAGTTTACAATACCTGGCCGGAGATCGACGGCGCATTGATTCCGTCGGCGGCGCGGCTGTTCTTCGAGACGCCGTGGTGGCGCAATCTGTTCGACAACCCGCTGACGGTGCAGTTCGAGCACCGGATGACCGCATATGCGCTGCTGGTGCTGGCGATGCTGCATGCGGTCGATGCCATCCGCGCGCGGGCTTCAACATCTGTGGTCAACGGCGCGGTGTGGCTGGCGACGGCAATGATCCTGCAGGCGGTGCTGGGTATTTTTACGCTGCTGCATCAGGTGCCGATCGATCTGGCTCTGGCGCACCAGGCCGTCGCCATGGTGGTGCTGACGCTGGCGATCTTTCAGGTCGATCGACTAGCGCAGCCGCGAGCGACGTCGCGAAAACTGGCTGTGCCGGCGGGGCAGGCCGGCTGAGCCGCTAGCACCAAGGGTTGCCGTAGCTGTTGAGGCCGCAGGCGTAACCATAGGACCAATCCGCGCCGACAAACCACGGACCCTGGTATTCGTAATCGACCGGCAGCACCCCATAGCCTGATAACGCGGGATAGGCTGGCAGCCACGCGACACCCACCGCGGGCGGAATGGTGCGCACATATCCGACCGACGGCGTGAACATCACGTCGGGTCCGTCATACAATGATTGCGCGGAACGGTACGGCGCCGCCGGAGCCACCGTCGTCCTGAACCTGTAATTCGCGCGGGGAAGTCCCGGTGGCAATTGGCTGGCGGCGCGTCGCGCCGCTGCCTTGCCGGCGGGTCCGGCAGCTTCTGCGGTGGCGGGCATCGCAAGGATCGCAATCAGAAACGGCATCATCCAGCGCAGCATGGCCAGCTCCGGGTTTGGACGGCCGCAGGATGCCAGTTTTTGGCGGGGTGGGGCATCGAATAGCGGGACGAGGGTTAACGCCGGCTGATGCGGTGACGCAGAAATGCACCAGCCGCGGCCCATCACCTGCCCCCTTGCGTCGCCCCTGCGTTCGCAGGAACGACGGGTCTCTGCCTTTGCCCTACGCCGTCAGCGCCTGCTCCAGATCGGCGATCAGGTCTTCCTTGTCCTCGATGCCGATCGACAGCCGCACCACGTCGGGAGCGGCGCCCGACTTGATCTTGGCGGCGTCGTCGAGCTGGCTGTGGGTGGTTGAGGCCGGATGGATCACCAGCGAGCGGGTGTCGCCGACATTGGCGAGGTGCGAGAACAGTTTCAGGTTCGACACCAGGTTGACGCCGGCCTCGTAGCCGCCCTTCAGGCTGAAGGTGAACACCGCGCCGGCGCCTTTCGGGGCGTATTTGCGCGCGAGGTTGTTGTAGGGGTTGCCGGCCAGCCCGGAATAGTTCACCGCGGCTACCGCCGGGTGACCCGAGAGGAATTCCGCGATCGCCTTGGCGTTCTCGCAGTGCTTGGCCATGCGCAGCGGCAAGGTCTCGATACCCGTGAGAATCAGGAACGAATTGAACGGCGAGATCGCTGGCCCGAGATCGCGCAATCCGAGCACGCGGCAGGCGATCGCAAAGGCGAAATTGCCGAACGTCTCCTGGATCTTGATGCCGTGATATTCCGGGCGCGGCTCGCTCAGCATCGGATACTTGTTGTCTTTCGACCAGTCGAAGGTGCCGGCGTCGACGATGATGCCGCCGAGCGAATTGCCGTGGCCGCCCAGAAACTTGGTCAGCGAGTGCACGACGATGTCGGCGCCGTGGTCGATCGGGCGGATCAGATAGGGCGTCGCCAGTGTGTTGTCGACGATCAGGGGCACGCCGGCCTTGCGGGCGACCGCGGCGATCGCCTCGATATCGGTGATGGAGCCGGCAGGATTGGCGATCGATTCGATGAAGATCGCCTTGGTGTGCGGGGTGACGGCGCGCTCGAAGCTGGCGACATCGTCCGGATCGGCCCATACCACGTTCCAGCCAAAACTCTTGAAGGCGT
>CALROE020000055.1:0-9998 GCA_943369715.1 Bradyrhizobium ivorense | reverse complement strand
AACAAGTCTTTCGGAGCGCTAGCCGAAATGTTATCGCGGGAACTTCGAAAGCCGAAGGGAACCAGCCATGATCCGTCCGCGCCGCAGCCTGCTGTTCATGCCGGGGTCGAATGCGCGGGCGCTGGAAAAGGCCCGAAACCTCCATGCCGACGGCCTGATCCTCGATCTCGAGGATTCGGTGGCGCCGGACGCCAAGGCGATGGCGCGGGACCAGATCGGGGCCGCCGTTGCCGCCAAAGGGTTCGGCAAGCGCGAGGTGCTGATCCGCGTCAATGCGCTGGATTCGCCGTGGTGGATCGATGACGTCGCGATGGCCGGCAAGGCGCGGCCGGACGGCATTCTGGTGCCGAAGATTTCCAGCGTCGAGGATCTCAACACCATCGCGGATCGCCTCAGCGATATCAACGCGGACATGTCGATCCGGGTCTGGGCCATGATCGAGACGTCGCGCGCGGTGCTGCATGCCGAACAACTCGCCGCCGCGGCGCGCGAGGTGCGGCTCGCCGGCTTCGTGTTCGGGCCGAACGATATCTCGCGCGAGACGCGGATCCGGATGCTGCCGGGCCGCGCGGCGATGATCCCGATGATCACGCATTGCATCCTCGCCACCCGCGCCCACGGCCTCGAAATTCTCGACGGGCCCTACAGCGATTTCAGCAATGTCGACGGCTTCGGCCAGGAATGCGCGCAAGGCCGCGATCTCGGCTTCGACGGCAAGACCCTGATCCATCCCGGCCAGATCGAGGCCTGCAACGCGATCTTCACGCCGCCGGCGGAGGAAGTCGCCCATGCCCGCAAGATCATCGCGGCGTTCGAGCAGCCGGAGAACGCCGCGCGCGGCGCGATTTCGCTCGACGGCCAGATGGTGGAGCGGCTGCACGCCGACATGGCCCGGCGCACGATCGCGATCGCCGATGCAATCGCGGCAATGGCGCAGTGAACGCATTGAACAGAGTACGTCACGGCTTCGGTTAACGCTTCGGGCGAAGCAGACGCCTGCACCTATCCCGGAATTGCGAGTTCTTGAAATATGCGAGTTGGAGTTTTGGGCGGGGGGCTTCAGGGCTGTTGCACGGCCTTGTCCTTGGCGGCACGCGGAATCGATGTGACCTTGTTCGATCGCAACGACCGCTTGCTCAGTCGCGCCGCGATCGCGAACGAGGGCAAGATTCATCTCGGTTATATGTACGCCAACGACGTCAGCCACGCGACGGCGCGGATGATGATGCGGGGCGCGTTGGCGTTCGCGCCGTTTTTCATCCGGCATCTCGGCCTGTCCGCAGAGGCCATGACGGTATCGCGGCCCGCGGCTTACGTGGTGCATCGTGACAGCCAGCGGACGGTCGAGCAGGTTTCGCACTATCTTGCTACCGTTCACGCGCTGGTCCGCGAAATCAGCCAGAGCAGCCGGAGCGCCTATTTCGGCGCGGATCTTGCTGCCGAGCCACGGGCGTGGTCGGCAGCGGAGCGGGAGGCAGAGTTCGATCCGGAGGTGGCGCTTGCGGCCTTCGATACGCCGGAGGTCGCCATTGACCCCGTTGCGCTGGCGGCGGCGGTGCGGGAGCGCGTGATGACGGAGCCGCGGATCAGCGTACGGCTGGCGCACGAGGTCCTCGACGTCGGCGACCGCGACGGCGCACTGGACGTCACGCTTGCGACATCGGATGGATCGTTCAGCGAGCGTTTCGACCATGTCGTCAACGCGCTGTGGGACGGGCGCATGGCCATCAACGAAAAACGGGGGCTGCGGCCCAACCGGCCCTGGCTGCACCGGCTCAAATATGGCGTCAGCTTTCGGCTGCCGGCAGGCCGGCGGTTGCCGCCGAGCGCGACCTTCGTGTCAGGTCCGTTCGGCGAAGTCGTCAGCTATGAGGACGGCTTGACCTACCTGACCTGGTATCCCGTCTGTTTGCAGGCCATCTCGGGGGATGTCACGCCGCCGGAATGGCCGACCTTTCCGGCGGAGCCGCTGCGCTCGCAATTGCTGGAGGGAACGCTGGGCGCCATGGCGCCGTTCGTACTCTCGCTTCGTTCACTTGACGTGGGCGGGCTGGAGGATGTCATCGTCAAGGGCGGCGTCATCGTTGCATGGGGCGAGACCGACATCTACGACCCCGCCAGCGAGCTGCACCGCCGTTTCGAGATCGGCGTCACCTCGCACGGACGCTTTCACTCGGTCGATCCCGGCAAACTCACCTTGGCACCATACTTTGCGGATGTCTGTGCCGATTGCATCGCAGGAGATACCAGGCTGTGAGCGGTCCGCTCGTCACCCTGGGCGTGCCCGTCTATCGCGGGCAGGACGACCTCCCCGTCACGCTGGAGTGCGTGCGAACGCAGAGCTATCCAAATCTGGACGTGCTGATTTCCGTCGACGCCGGCGACCTGGAAAGCGCGCGGGCCTGCGAGCCGTTCCTGCGCGGCGACCCCCGTTTCCGGATGCAGGTGCAACCATCGCGGCTGGGATGGGCCGGCAATACCGACTGGACCATGCGCAACCGGCGCGGCGAGTTCTATATTTTTCAGCAGCATGACGACCACATCTCGCCGACCTATGTCGCCGATCTGGTGGAAGCCGCATCGCGTGCGCCAAACGCGGCGATTTGTTACGCCGAAGCGCGTTCCAGCGGCGTTCGAAACTTCGTTTCGACCGGCTTTCCCCTGTCCGGCGCCTCGCCGCTCGAACGCGTGCTCGTCTATCTCGAAACCATGGACTGCACGCCGTTTCGCGGGCTGATCCGCAACTCGGCGCTGGCCTCGACCTCAGGCCTTCTGCTCAGCGATTTCGATCCTTTTGACAGTTACGGCACGGAAATGCGCTTCATGGCGCAGCTCGCGCTCTGGGGTGAATTCCGGTTTGTTTCCGGCCCGATCTATTACAAGCGCCTGCACGGCGAAAATCTGCACCTGAAGCGGCTGAACTGGAGCGACGACAAGCGCCAATTGTCATGGGGTTCGCTCGCCGCCTGGATGGCCGAAGTGGTCGTGCCGGCCGGACCGACGCCGGCGGAACGCCGCCAATTGTTCGACGCCGTGCTCGATCGTTTTGTCGTGCCTCACGCGCCGTGGAAATGGGTCAGGGCGCCGGCCCGCCTGCTGTCCTCCACCACCTCGCCGGCACTCTATCCGCTGCGCGCCCTGCTCGAGCGGATCAAGCGCAGTGAGCAATTGGCCAATGCCGTGACCGGCCGCTGGATGCTGTATGAAGCCAGTGACCGTGATCAACGCGCCGCTTTGCTGCGCGTCACTTTCGACAGGCTCAGGAGCGAAGGCCGGTTTGATCGTTCGGCCTTGCTTCAATCCAGCTGGGAGACGCTGGAGCAAGAGGCGAGGAAGCGCTTCAATGCAGGCGCTTCCGGTTAGGGGTTCAGCTCGACCAACCTGTTGCCTCGCCGCTTTGCCGAGGCTGTCGGCTTCCACGAGGGCAAGGGAGCAAGAAGAACCATCTGTGACCGCATCGTGCCGACGGGATCAATCCCGCTTCAGGCTCAGAATGTAGTTCACCAGGCTGTCGCTCTCATCCGGCTTGAGGATGAGATTCGGCATGGTGGGATGGCTGGTCTGAAGGAACACTTTGAGCGAAAGCGCAGTGGTCGAACGCCTGTCGGCAATCGCGGTGAAATCCGGCGGGCCGCTGCGAGCCCCGGCAGTCGCCGCCTCGATCGAGTGACAATCCCCGCACCAGGCGGCGGCCAGGCGATATCCCGTCGCGCTGTCGGAGGACGCGCCGCCGGCATTGTGCAGCCGGATGAAAAACAGCGCCGCCAGCGCGATGGCGACGGCCAGCACAATGCGTATCCAGACCGTGCGCGACATCTTCATTAATCCACTGGCCTGCGGCGCCAACCCCTACTGCTTCACCGGTTGGTCCAGGCTGTCGATGGTGGGCGCGTTGAGGCAATATCCCTCATAATGCTCGGCCGAGGTGCCGTCGGCGAGATCGCGATCGCATTGGCGCTTGCTGGCGCACATGGCGCAGACGCGTTCCATATCGCGCAGCACCATGGGCTCGGTCCGCGCCAGATCGGCTTCGTCGATGCCGAGAACCTTGAGCAGCTTGGGCAGCTCGTCCGCGGCGTGCGGACCCTGCCGGACCAGCTCGTCGAGTTCAGTGGGCGACATCCGCAAATCGCTGGCGATCTTGTCGAACTGGGTCGTGTCCATCCGGCGAATCTCGCTGAGGTCCTGCCGGTGCCTCAGCCAGTCGGCAAAGGTATTGATCAGCGCTTCGACGCGAGGAAACGGGTGTTCTTGGGCCGTCATGGGTGCCTCCGCTAGGTAGCGAAATTTGATCCATATGAGCGCAACCAGAGGAGGGGTCGTTGCGGTAGATCAAGCTCGCCGGCGGCGCCGGCGGCGACCTAAGGCCGGCCGAACCGCTCCGCCGCCCATGCATAGAGGCTGCCGGGCATCGGCGGCTGGTTGCCGCGACCTTTCGGTGAAATGTGGAGCCCCGTGATGTCGGAATCGCCGATCAGGGATGCAAAATCGGAGGGATCGAAGAATCGCGTCGGTTCGGCGTGGACGGCGTAGAATGATTTCTTCGGCAAGGCATAACCGAGTTCGCCGGCGCGCGCGGCCAACGCGGTCAGCGACGCCGGACCGAAGATCGCGATGCGGATATCGGCGAGCCGGTTCGATTTGCCGCGCAGCTTGCGCCAGCTGAAAATCAGGCGATGCCGCAGCGCCAGCCAGTCCGGCGTCAGTTCGTCCTGCTGCATCAGTGCCTCGAAAGCCACCACGATGGCGTCGTCCGGCGGCAGATAGAGCACCGAGTTGCCGAGCTGGCGCGGGCGTTCCCAGGCGAAAAAGGGCTTGGCGGGATCGATTTCGACCGGCTTGAGCAGCAGTACGTCGGCGTCGAGCCACAGCCCGGCGCGCTCTGCCATCAGCCGCATCCGGAAGAAATCCGAGAACTGCAGCGTGGTCCAGTCGCGCCAGGAACCGTCGGGTTGCGGCGGGCGAAGCTTTTCGGAGAAAGCGTGCGGCAGGATGGCTTCGGCCTCGGCATTGCCGACGCCGTCGGGCAAGCCCGCCAGCGGATCGAAACTGTAGACGGTGACGTTGTGGCCGGCCGCGACCTGCGATCTCAGGCAGGTCTGGCGCAGGCGGTCGAGCGGGCCATGCCAGAAGGTGACGACGTCAGGCCGCATGCGTCACCTTTCGGAGCGCTGTCGAGCAGGTGTGCTCGCGGGCGAAAGCGTTTTCGAGCGAAGCGGGAGCCCGTTCGCGTGAAGAAAACGCGTCTTAACAAAACAAGATCAGGCCCAGGCGCGCGCGGTCTTGGCCTTTTCCTCGTAGGCGTCGATCGACGCCTTCTTCTCCATGGTGAGGCCGATGTCGTCGAGGCCGTTCATCAGGCAATGCTTGCGGAACGGATCGATCTCGAACTTCACGGTGCCGCCGTCCGGGCCACGGATTTCCTGCTTCCCGAGATCAATCGACAGCGTCGCGTTGGCGCCGCGCTCGGCATCGTCGAACAATTTGTCGAGGTCGTCCTGGGTGACGCGGATCGGCAGGATGCCGTTCTTGAAGCAGTTGTTGTAGAAGATGTCGCCGAACGAGGTGGAGATCACGCAGCGGATGCCGAAATCCAGCAGCGCCCACGGCGCGTGCTCGCGGCTCGAGCCGCAGCCGAAATTGTCGCCCGCGACCAGGATCTTGGCGTGGCGATAGGCCGGCTTGTTGAGGATGAAGTCCGGGTTCTCGCTGCCGTCGTCCTTGTAGCGCTGTTCCGAGAACAGCCCGGTGCCGAGGCCGGTGCGCTTGATGGTCTTCAGGTACTGTTTCGGGATGATCATGTCGGTATCGACATTGATGATCTTCAGCGGCGCCGCGACGCCTTCCAGCGTGGTGAACTTGTCCATCGGTTGCACTTCTCGGCCAGGGTTTAGCTTCAAGGGTTGGGTTCGGCGGATGGTTTATCGCGAATACACCCGGCATTAAAGGGCAAATCGCCTGACAAAGCCCTAATCGGCCTGCGCCTCGATCGCCTCCATATCGGCGTCCGACAGGCCAAAATGGTGGCCGATCTCGTGAATCAGCACGTGGCGGACGATATGGCCCAGCGTCTCCTCGTGTTCGGCCCAGTAATCCAGGATCGGGCGGCGGTAGAGCCAGACCATGTTGGGCAGCCGGCCGCTGTCGTCGTTGCTGCGGAACGGCAGCCCGACGCCCTGAAACAGGCCGAGCAGGTCGAATTCGCTTTCCGCCTGCATTTCCTCAAGCACCTCGTCGGTGGGGAAATCGTCGACGCGCAGGATCACGCCCTCGCACAGGGCGCGAAATCCCTTGGGCAGGCGCTCGAAAACCTCGTGCGCCATGGCTTCCATCTCGGCCAGCGACGGCGCTTTTGTCGATTTCCACATGGGCTCTGTTTAACGCGGGTTCCCCGGGCGTGCCTACCGGTTTGTAGTCCCGAATGAGTTGACCTCGGCGCGGCAATCGGAGACGTTGCGGCCACCAACAGGCCTGAGGCGTGATGATGCGGATTGTGACGGCGGCAACACTGGCTGTTTTTGTCGGGCTCTTGATGTCCGGAACAGTCGCGCAGGCGCAAACCGCGCCGTCGGGGATCAGGACTGCGCAGGCAGCGCCGACCGACGCGTCGGCACAGCAGCGTCGCCGCGTCATCCGGCGCGTGCCGGTCTATCCGCGCGAACAGTGGCGGCCCCCTGTCTATCCCCGCTACAATCCCGGTCGCAACGCGGTGCGCGACTGCACCGCGACCTATGTGCAGGAATACCGGCCGAGCGGCACCGTGATCACGCCGCGCATGAACTGCTATTGGCGGCCCGGCTAGTCATGAAGGTTTGGATCGGCGCAGCCATCGTCACAGCGGCCGTCGCAGTAACCTTGGCTGTTGGCGGTCCGAGCGCGACAGCGGCTCCGACAATGCGAACAGCGGACTCGCAACGCGCGGCCGACTTCAGCGCGCGGCGTCATCATCGACGTTATGATCGCTCTGGTTACCGGCCCCAGCCTCGTTATTACGCCAGACCCTATTACTACAGGCCGTATCCGTATTCCGTGCCGGCGCCGTTCACATTCGGCTTCGCCTTCGGGCCGCGGTGGTAGCGCCTCTGTAGGGTGGGCAAAGCGCAGCGTGCCCACCACCTTTCATCAAGGCAAATTTGGTGGGCACGGCGCCAGCGCGCCTTTGCCCACCCTACGGAGCAACCGCACTCCCATTCATGGCGCGTTCACGTCGCCAACTTTAATTTAATCTCGGGAGCGATCGCAAATGAACGTGCCGAGGGGCGGGCCACTGCGTGGCCGCTCTCGTCACCCATTCGGGGAGATCTCACATATGCTGAACGTTCCATATCCGAGGCGCGCACTTCGCGGCTTCGGTCTAGCAGCGGCTGCGATGCTGCTGCTCACGGCCGCGACGGGCCAGCACGCCCAAGCTTTGTCGCTGATCAATCCCGGTGCCGCGCCATCAGCGAAATACGCATCGGACGGACTGACGACTGAAGTCAGAGGTGGCCATGGCCATGGTGGCGGCGGTTTCCGTGGCGGCGGCGGAGGTGGTGGCTTTCGTGGCGGCGGTGGCGGCGGCTTCCGGGGTGGTGGTGCGGCTTTTCACGGCGGCGGCTTCAGGGGTGGCGGTGCAGCCATTCACAGTGGTGGTTTCCGCGGCGGCGGCGCGGTGTTCCGAGGCGGCGGTTTTCGCGCCGGCCCGGCAATCTATCGCGGCGGCGGCACCCGTTTTGCCGCGCCGGGAATTGTCCGGCATCATCATGTCGGGCCGCGACGCGCCTACTTCCATCATCGCCACCATATCCGTCCGCGCTATTATGGCTACGCGCCGGCCTATTATCCGCAGCGCTATTATCACCCGCGCCGGTTCTGCAAGGTGGTCTGGACCTATTACGGTCCGCGCAAGATCTGCCGCTATCGCCCGTGGCATCACAAGCACTGGCGCTATCGCCATCGCTTGCCGGTCTATTGGTGAGGTCAGAAACGCTGCCGGAAACGATTCAGGCGCCCGATTGGGCGCCTGATGTCTGTCGCGGGCCGTCATGGCCGGCGCTCAATCCCAATCTTTCCAGTTCCAGGGCCTGAGCTTCCATGGCGTGAACGTCTGCTCCCGCCACTGCGCCATTCCGTTCGACCGGTGAGCGAGCCGCGATTCTTGCTTGGCCTCGGGCGCCACGACCTGTCGCACGATGCGCCGCCGCACCTGGCGGGTCGCCTCGCTGATCAGATCGACGAATACCGGCTTGTCGGCCACAGCCCGCTCCCTGCGGAATTCATTCCCGCAAGGTGCCAGTCTGCTCCCGGTTCTTTAACGGGAGGTTTCCGGGAAATGTCAGGGTTGAGGCAAGTGGCGGTTTACCGCCACTCCCTAATCAAGTGGCGGTCTACCGCCACACCCTGATCAAGTGGCGGTTTACCGCCACTCCCGGATATCGACGAAATGCCCGGCGATCGCCGCCGCCGCCGCCATCGCCGGCGACACCAGATGGGTGCGGCCCTTGAAACCCTGACGGCCCTCGAAATTGCGGTTCGAGGTCGAGGCGCAGCGCTCCTCGGGGGAGAGCTTGTCGGGGTTCATGGCCAGGCACATCGAGCAGCCCGGCTCGCGCCATTCGAAGCCGGCCTTGATGAAGATCTTGTCGAGGCCTTCGGCTTCCGCCTGCTCCTTGACGATGCCGGAGCCGGGCACGATCATGGCGCTGAGGTTGCCATTCACCGTCTTGCCGTCGACGACTTTCGCCGCGGCACGCAAATCCTCGATGCGGCCGTTGGTGCAGGAGCCGATGAAGATGCGGTCGAGCTTGATGTCGGTGATTTTTGTGCCGGCGGTCAGGCCCATGTATTTCAGCGCGCGGTGCTTGGAGAGCCGCTTGGCTTCGTCGGCGATCTTGTCGGGATCCGGCACGAAGCCCGAGATCGACACCACGTCCTCGGGCGAGGTGCCCCAGGTCACGATCGGCGGCAGCTTGGCCGCATCCAGCCGGAGTTCGTGATCGAAATGCGCGCCCTCGTCGCTGCGCAGCGTGTCCCAGTAGCGCATCGCGGCGTCCCAGGCTTCGCCCTTCGGCGACATCGGACGGCCCTTGAGATATTCGAACGCCTTTTCATCTGGCGCGATCAGGCCGGCGCGGGCGCCGCCCTCGATCGACATGTTGCAGACCGTCATGCGGCCTTCCATCGTCAGTGCACGGATCGCATCGCCGGCATATTCCAGCACATAGCCGGTGCCGCCGGCGGTGCCGATCTCGCCGATGATCGCCAGGATGATGTCCTTGCCGGTGACACCGTCGGGCAGGACGCCGTCGACGACGGCGCGCATGTTCTTCGCCTTCTTCTGGATCAGGGTTTGCGTCGCCAGCACGTGCTCGACCTCGGAGGTGCCGATGCCGTGCGCCAGCGCGCCGAACGCGCCGTGTGTCGAGGTGTGGCTGTCGCCGCAGACGATGGTGGTGCCGGGCAGCGTAAAGCCCTGCTCGGGGCCGATGACGTGGACGATGCCCTGACGCTTGTCGTGTTCGTTGAAATAGGTGATGCCGAATTCCCTGGCGTTATCCGCCATCACCTTCATCTGCTCGATGCTCTCCGGGTCCGGATTGGGCTTCGAGCGGTCGGTGGTCGGGATGTTGTGATCGACCACGGCCAGCGTCTTCTCCGGCGCGTGCACCTTGCGGCCGGTGGCGCGCAGGCCTTCAAAGGCCTGCGGCGAGGTGACCTCGTGAACCAGATGGCGGTCGATATAGAGCAGGCAGGTGCCGTCGTCGGCCTCGTGAACCAGATGGTCGTCCCAGATCTTGTCGTACAGCGTGGTCGGTTTGGACATGAGCGTAAGCCCTATCAGTGATGGTGCGGAAAAAGGGAAGCGCGAACTCGCGCAACTCGACGAACATCGGCGCGGCGCGAGCGCGCGCCGTCAAAGCCCTGATGTCGCCGAGGTCGTGAACCGTCCGAAGAAGCGACCGGGCAGGCGGCTGCGGTCGTCGATCACGATCGGCGCGACGAACAGGCAGGCGATGCTG
>CALROE020000054.1:0-10155 GCA_943369715.1 Bradyrhizobium ivorense | reverse complement strand
GATCCCCTCGGTCTTTCCTCTCGCACCGCAAAACGACGGTGGATGTCCCGGCGCGCCCGCGGCGAAATCGCCGCGAAGGTTGCGCTTGAGCAAAGACCGAATGAGGGCGCCTCGGGCGTAATGCATCAGAGAGGTGCTCATGCCGATTGGCTTCGACGATCTGGTGCACGACGTCATGAACGACTGGCCGGCGACCATCCGCATCTTTCTCGATTTCAAGATGGGGTGTGTTGGCTGTCCTATCGCGTGCTTCCACACCGTGGACGACGCCTGCGGAGAGCATCATGTCGATCGCGACGCCTTCCTGAAGGCGTTGCGCGAAGTTGTCGCGTCACATTAAGAGGCTGGTTCCCGAAAATCCTGCCCTTGGCTTGATCAAATTGATCTAGGTCAAATCTTTTCCTGCACATTCGGTAGTCTTAAAGGTGCAGGCAACGAAGCAGGCGGAGATCCACACTACTGAGGGATTGAAACCATGACAGCTCCGACGCCGGATGACCTGAAGGCCGCTTCACAAACGGCCGTGCTCTGCGGTCTCAACCCGCGGACGGTCCAGACCCTCCTCGCGTCGGCGACTGTTGTCGAACTTGAGCCTGGCGATGCCCTGTTCCGGCAAGGTGAGCCGGCAGCGGCGTTCTTCATCGTCATCGATGGCTGGGTCAAGCTGTACCGAATCACGCCCGCTGGCGATGAGGCGGTGCTTCACGTTCTGACCAAGGGCGAGAGCTTTGCCGAGGCGGTCGCCTTCGCAGGAGGCCGCTATCCCGCCACCGCTTCCGCCGCCACTGATTCGCGGGTCGTGTTGATCCCGGCGCACCATGTGATGAATTGCATTCGCGAGATGCCGGACATCGCCATCGCGATGATCGCCTCGACCTCACAGCATCTCCATAGGCTGGTTCAGCGCGTCGAGCAACTCTCGGCGCAAAGCGGACTTCAACGTGTCGCGGAGTTTCTCGCCGCGCTATGCCCGAACATGAACGGCTCCTGCAGGATTTCGCTGCCTTACGACAAATCCCTGATCGCCGGGCGGCTCGGGCTCAAGCCGGAATCGCTGTCGCGAGTGTTCGCCAAGCTCCGACTGGTGGGCGTCGACGTTCGTGCGTCCGACGTCATCATCAGCGACGTCGTGCAGCTTCGCAATCTCATCGCCAGCGATCGAATCAAGGCGCGCGGTAGCGCCTTTCAGGCGAAGCCCTTGAAGGATCGAAGACTAGCTCCGGTCTCAGCCGATCTTCCCTCAGCGTAGCAGGGATTTTATTTTTGGCAGAATGCTGGCGCGCCACTCCGCCGCGCCAAAGCGCTGCTCCACGATTTCGCGGTCCGAAACCACCAGCCACAGCGGCACGCCGTCGCTGCGCCTGAGGCTGCTTCGATAGCGGCGGATTTCATCCGGCCAGTTTTCGTCGTTCAAGACATCGTGCAGATGCGGCGACTTGACCTCCCGATAGGTAATGCGCGGGAAGTCCGCGGATGCAAGGAAAGCCGCCCCGTCGCTGTTTTGCCAGGCCCGACAGGGTGCGCAATCCTCGGCGCCGACATACAGCAGCATGACATCAGAGGCGCGCGCGGACTTTCCGGCATGGGCTGCCCACACCGTCACCGCAATCACCGCGACGGCAACGACCATACCCGCGCCAACGATCGTTCCGCGAAACCTCGCAGAACGGCGTGGCTGTTGAGCGACGAACCGAATTCCGGACATGGCGGATTATTTCTGTTGGCGGTCCGGTCATCCTTGACCGCGGTCAAGGATGCGGCGCGTGCGCACCGGATAGAGTTGAATACTTCATTGGAAGGTCGAGGGGTTCCGTCATGCCGCCAACCGAACAGCTTCCGAGCTCCGAGCGCGTGCCGACGATGCAGCGGATTCTCGACAATCCCTTTCTGCTGCTGTTTCTCGGCGTCACGCTTCCGACGGTCCTCTATCTGATCTGGGGCGTGATGGAAGTCGCCTCGATTCCCTTGGCGAAATGAGGACTGCAAGCTGCATCCACAGCGCGCTGATGCGCGAATCTTTTTGAGAAGGGGAGATCGAAATGGCCGTCACACCGCCCGAACGACGAATTTGGTGGAACGAGCCTATCGAGAGGGTCGAACTGGTCTGGATCGTGATCGCCTTCTTGTGGGGCCTGTTCATGTTCGGATTCATGATCGCTTGGCATTTCATCGGCCAGCAGAATCTCAGCAAGGAAGCCTATCGCATCACGCCGTCGGCTTATGAGCAGAAGGTCGACGAGTTCGCCAAGAAATTTCAGGTGCGTGAGGAGAAAGGTATACCGGTGGTCAAGCCCACGGCGGGAGCCGACGTCTACATGCTCGGCCGGCTGTGGCAGTGGTGGCCGATTCTCGAACTGGAGAAGGGCGTAAGTTACCGGATCCATCTTTCGTCAATCGACTGGCAGCACGGTTTTTCGCTGCAGCCTACCAACATCAACATTTCCGTACACCCGGGTTACGAGCACGTGATTTCTCTGACGCCGACCGAGACCGGCGAATTCGGCGTCATCTGCAACGAGTTCTGCGGGATCGGTCATCACACCATGACCGGCAAGATCTATGTCACGGAACAGAAGCGGGCGGAGGCCGAACAGCGCCTCGCCGGGGGGAGGTAGGCTCATGACCGCAGAAACAGTCATCGGCGTAGTCCCTGCGCAGGCAGAGTTTCGCACCTGCCAATATACCGGCCTCAAAGTCGATACCGCGGCGCAGGCGCTGATCAAGGCAAATGCCGTGGCCGCGGTGATCTTCCTCGCCATCGGCGGGCTGATGGGCCTGTTGGTCGCGCTGACACGCTGGCCGGCCGTACATCTGCTTCCGGCCGACTGGTTCTATCTGATCTTGACCGGGCACGGAGCGAACGTGCTTCTGTTCTGGATCATCTTCTTCGAAATCGCCGTGCTCTATTTCGCGTCTGCGATTTTGCTCAATTCGCGGCTGGCGGCGCCAAAGCTGGGCTGGGTCGGCTTCGTGATGATGGTCGTCGGTGCGATCGCGACCAATGTCGCGGTGCTGCAGGGCGATTCCAGCGTGATGTTCACCTCGTATCCGCCGATGAAGGCCCAGCCGCACTTCTATCTCGGCCTCATCCTGTTCGCGGTCGGCGCCCTGATCGGCTGCGCGCTCTTCTTTGCGACGCTGGTCATCGCGAAAGAAGAAAAGACCTACGAAGGGTCGATTCCGCTGGTGACCTTCGGCGCGCTCACCGCCGCCATCATCGCGGTGTTCACGATCGCTTCGGGCGCGATCATCCTGGTTCCGACCTGGCTGTGGTCACTCGGCCTTATCAACGACATTGATCCCCTGATGTACAAGGTGGTGTGGTGGGCGATGGGGCATTCCTCGCAGCAGATCAATGTCTCGGCGCATGTGTCGCTCTGGTACCTGACCGCGGCGCTTCTGGTCGGCGCCAAGCCCCTGAGCGAGAAAGTGAGCCGCACTGCCTTCTTCATGTACATCCTGTTTCTGCAACTCGCCTCGGCGCACCATCTGCTGGCCGATCCCGGGCTGGATGCGAGCTGGAAGATCGTCAACACCAGCTACATGATGTATCTGGCCGTGCTCGGCTCGATGGTTCATGGCCTGACCGTGCCAGGAGCGATCGAGGCGGCGCAGCGCAAGAACGGCTATAACCGCGGCGTGTTCGAATGGCTGCGCAAGGCGCCGTGGGGTCATCCGGCCTTCGCCGGGATGTTCCTGTCGCTGGTGTTCTTCGGCTTCATTGGCGGCATCTCCGGCGTCGTGCTCGGCACCGAACAGCTCAATGTGCTGATGCACAATACGATCTACGTGCCGGGCCACTTCCACGGCACCGTCGTCGCCGGCACCACGCTCGCCTTCATGGGCGCGACCTATCTGGTGCTGCCGCTGGTGTTCGAGCGCGAAATCGTCTGGCCAAAGCTCGCCAAATTGCAGCCCTATCTGTTCGGGATCGGGGCTGCCGGCATTTCGCTGTTCATGATGGGGGCCGGCACGCTCGGCGTCGCGCGCCGGCACTGGGACATCACTTTCAGCGACGCCAATCTGGGGTTCGCCCACTCCGCCGGCGCCTTCCTGATGATGGGCCTCAACGGCATCTTCGCGATCATCGCAGCGATCGGCGGCATCATCTTCGTCCTGGTTGTCGTGGGTACGGTATTCTTCGGCGAAAAGATCACGCGCGGTCATAAATTGACCTTTCCGCTGCATGCCGGCGGTGCCGCCGCGGCCTCGCATTACGGCAGCGAGAAGGCTCCGAAGCTGCCCGGCACGGTGATCCTGGTCGTGATCTTCTTCGTCTGCTTCGTCCTCTACTACTTCATCAACTGGAAATATCTGTCGGAGCTCTGGCTGTTCCGCTGATTGCCGTCGATCCAACACCACGGAGGACATCACATGCGCGCCGCAATCGGACTGACGATTTCGCTCCTGAAACTCAGGATCGGCGTCGCGATTGCGGCGAGTGCGCTGGCCGGCATCGCAGTGGCGAGCGGACCGGGGCCGGCATGGTGGCAGATCGTGGGCCTCGCTTTCGCGGTGCTGGGTGCCTCGGGGGCTGCGGGTGCCTTCAACCACTATTATGAACGTGACGTCGACCGGCTGATGCGGCGCACCCGCGCGCGTCCGTTCGCAAGCGGAACGTTCAAGCCGAGCCCGTGGTGGCTGGTCGGATTTCTCGGGTTGCTCGCAGCGTCGCTCGGGCTGGCGTCGGTCACCGCGGGCAACATGGCTGCCGCCTATGTCTTCCTCGGCGCCTTCACCTACGGCATTGTCTATACCGTCTGGCTGAAGCGCCGCAGCACCTGGAACATCGTGGTCGGCGGCTTGGCCGGAAGTTTCGCGGTGCTCGCCGGCGCTGCGGCCGTCGATCCTTCGCCGCAGGCGGTTCCGACCGTGCTGGCGGTCGCGTTGTTCCTGTGGACGCCGCCGCATTTCTGGAGCCTTGCGGCTGCCAAGGGGCAGGACTACGCCAAGGCCGGCATCCCGATGTTGCCGGTGGTGGTCCCGACCTCCGCCTGGACCCTGGCGGTCCTCGTCCACGCAGTTGCGCTGGCCGCGGTCTCGCTGGCGCCGCTCTGGTTCGGCGAGGGGCTGCTCTACGGGCTCGGCGCCGGAACCGGTGGCTGCTATTTCGTCTGGAAGAGCGTGAAGCTGTATCGCGCGCCCTCCAGGGAAAATGCGATGGCGAATTTCTTTGCGTCGCTGGTGCAGTTGGCGCTCCTGATCGCCGGGGCGCTGCTCTCCAGTGCCGTCAGGCATTGGCTATGACCATGGGTCGCGCGGCATGCGCCGCGGTTGTGCTCGCCCATATGCTGGTCGCGCTGCCTTCCGCTAGTCCGGCGTCGCCGCAGCTCGATCCCGCGGCGACCGTCGCCAAGGGAACCCAGGCGCTGGGACGCTCGATCGGTGGCTATACGCTGGTCGACATGAACGGAGCGCCGTTGGCGCTGCGGGATTACCGCGGCAAGCCGCTCGTGATCAGCCTGGTCTACACGGCCTGCAGTTCGGTTTGCCCGCCGACCACCCAGCATGTCGTCGACGCCGTCAACGAGGCGGGACGGATGATCGGGCTAGACCGCTTCAACGTGCTCACGGTCGGCTTCGACGCGCGCAACGATACGCCGGCACGGTTGGGCCAGTTCGCATCTGCCCAGGGCATCAAATCGCCGAACTGGCGGGTGGCCAGCGCCGATGCCGCGACCATCGAGGCGCTGCTCGGCGACCTCGGTTTCAGCTACCGCGCCGTGGCCGGCGGCTTCGATCATCTGACGCAGACCACGATCGTCGATCGCGAGGGCAGGGTATACCGGCACGTCTATGGCGAGGATTTTCCGCTGCAGATGTTCATGGAACCGCTGAAGGACGTCGTATTCGGCACCACGACCTCGTTCACGTTCGGCGGGATCGTCGACCGCATCAAGTTCATCTGTACCGCCTACGATCCCGGCGCCGGCCGCTACCGCATCGACTACGGGCTGGTGTTCGGCAGCGTGATCGCGGCGTTCTCCCTCCTCGTCATGGGTGGCCTCATCCTGCGCGAATGGATTCGCTCGGCGCACGCATGAATGGCCGGGGCAGCATGAAACGGAGAGCAATGTGATCGGCGCCATCCGCAGCGCGCTCCGGGCAGCATTCTCGCTGATCGAGCGGCCGTTCGAGCGCCTGTTCACGCCGCAGCTCAATCCGATCGCGCAGCTCGGCGCGCTCGGTTTCTTCTTCTTCTGGATCGTTGCGGTGAGCGGAATCTACCTGTTCATCTTCTTCGACACCGGCATCGATCGCGCCTATCAATCGGTCGAGCAGATGACGCATGACTACTGGTTTCACGCCGGGGTAATGCGCAGCTTTCACCGCTATGCCTCGGACCTGATGGTCGTGATGGTGGTGGTTCATCTGCTGCGTGAATTTTCGCTGGATCATTACCGTGGCGTTCGCTGGTTCTCCTGGATCACCGGCCTGCCGATCATCTGGCTGCTCTATGCTTCGGGCATCACCGGCTACTGGCTGGTCTGGGACAAACTTGCCCAGTATGTCGCGATCGTCTCGTCCGAGCTCCTCGACTGGCTGCCGATTTTCGGCGAACCCATCGCGCGGAATTTCGTCTCCACCGGCACGCTCACCAGCCGCTTCTTCTCGCTGATGGTGTTCATGCATGTGGCGGTACCGCTGTTCCTGCTGTTCATCATGTGGATTCATATCATCCGCATCTCGCGACCGAAGATGAACCCGCCGCGGACGCTGGCGCTGCTTTCGATGGCGGCATTGCTCGCGGTATCGATCTGGAAGCCCGCTCTGTCGCAGGGCCCCGCCGATCTGTCGAAGGTGCCGGCCGAAGTCGGCCTCGACTGGCTCTATCTGCCGCTCTATCCCTTGACCGATATCTGGGGCAACGGTGCCGTCTGGGCATTCCTGGGCGCGTTCTCGCTGATGGTCGGCCTCATGCCCTGGCTGCCGCCGCTGCGGCGGCTGAAGGCGGCTCAGATCGATCTGGAGCACTGCAACGGCTGCGCGCGATGCGCCGAGGATTGCCCGTACGAGGCCATTCGCATGGTGCGACGCACCGATGACCTGCCATATCCGACCCAGGCGGAGGTCAATTCGGCGCTGTGCGTATCCTGCGGTATCTGCGTCGGCGCCTGCCCGTCCTCGACGCCGTTCCGCCGCTCCGAGGATCTCAAGACCGGCATCGATCTGCCCGACTACTCGCTGAAGGAATTGCGCGAGCGGGTCGTCGCCGCCGCCGGGACGCTGGCCAAGCCGGGCCGCGTGCTGGTGCTCGCCTGCGAGCACGGCGCTGCCGGAGGCCGGCTCGATGGAACGGTGGTGATGCCCTGCGTCGCGATGATGCCGCCGTCGCTGATCGACTTCGTCCTCAGCCGCGACCTCGCCGACGGCGTGGTGGTGGCGGGCTGCGCGGAAAGCGCCTGCTACAACCGCCTCGGCATTCAATGGACGGAGCAGCGCTTTGCCGGGCAGCGCGACCCTTATCTGCGCGCGCGGGTCCCGCGTGACCGGATCGCCACGATCTGGGCTTCCGCGCTTGAGGTGACGAAAGCCCAGGCCGCCATTACGGCATTTGCGGCCTATATCACCGGCCTGCCGCCGCTGCGGCTGCGTTCACCGCTACCGGTCAGCCCGATGTCCCGCGCCGCCAGGACTCCCGAAGTCGCCGACATGAAGGGGGATTCATGAATCGGGCGCTGCGGTTGGCAGGACAATTCGTGGTCATCGGCGCGCTGTTCGCCGGCGTGGCATGGCTGTCCGACCGGCCGGTCTACCGGAAAATTCCCGAGGGCTCCGCGATGATGATGCTGACCTTCGTGCACGGGGCGGACCGCAAGGGCGAATGCCGCAGGCTGAAACCGGAGGAAATCGCCAGGCTGGCGCCGAACATGCGCCGGGTGCAGGACTGTCCGCGGGTACGCCGGTCCCTCTATGTCGAACTCGATATCGATGGCCGCAAGGTCTATGCTGCGGACCTGAAGCCGACCGGGATTGCCGGTGACGGCCCTTCGCGGGTCTACGAGCGTTTCGTGATGCCGGCCGGAAAATACGATGTCGCCGTGCGGATGCGCGATACTGCGCGCCCCGACGGCTTCGATCACGAGCGCCGAGGTACTGTGGATTTCGCGCCTAGCCAAATGTTCGTCATCGACTATCGGCCGGAAAGCGGCGAATTCATCTTTCGCTGAGGACAACATCATGGGCCTGCTGCATTGGGAGAGTCGCTACAGCGTCGGAATCGACGCCGTCGATCATGAGCACCGGGAACTGGTCGAACTTGTCAATCGCCTTTACGACAAGGCGACAGCGCAGGGATCGAAGGACGCCGTTCTCGACTTCTTCGGCGATCTATTCAAGGCGGTCTCGGCGCATTTTGCGCTCGAGGAGCGCTTCATGCGCGAGCGCGGCTACGACCAGTTGACCCAGCACAAGAACGACCACGAGCGCCTGCTCGACGAGATCCGCGACATCATGGAGGATTTCGAGGCCAGCGACCGCTTCGACGAACGGACGCTGGCGCAGCGGCTCGATGCATGGTTCTCGCGCCATTTCGAGACCCATGATGCGAGACTGCACAAGGCGTTGGGGTCGCACCCGGAGTGAAGCCGGCGTGTTACGAATTCCGGTCAAATCGAACCGGGTAGACGATATCAAGCAGAAGGAGACGGCGAAAATGAAGAGAATGATTACGGCAGTTGCGATCTCGATGGTATGGGCGGGCAGTGCGGTCGCGCAGGACGTGACGGCCGGCGCGACCTCATACAAGAAGTGCGCCACCTGTCACGATGTGGGGCCGACCGCGAAGAACAAGGTGGGTCCGGCGCTGAACGGTCTTGATGGCCGCAAATCCGGAACCGTGGCGGCCTATAACTATTCCGAGGCCAACAAGAATTCCGGCATCACCTGGAACGAGGCCGTGTTCCTCGAGTACATCAAGGATCCCAAGGCCAAGATTCCGAACACCAAGATGGTATTCGCCGGCATCAAGACTGAGGCCGAGGCGAAAAATCTCTGGGCCTATCTCAAGCAGTACGACGCGGACGGAAAGACCAAGTAACGGAAGCGTTGCCAGGCGGCGCCGACGGTCCTCGCAGCCGGTCGCGGCGGGTGGATTTCAGCCAACGGTCCCATCGACCGGCGGCGAAATCCATCGCCGGTCGCTGTGGTTGTGGTCGGTGGCCCAGATCACCGTTCCCGCAAAGCGCGGCAGCAGGGCCTCTATTTCGCCGGCGGGAGCGGCATAGAGCGCCGTCGACAGCGCGTCGGCGACGGCTGCGGAGCGATGGTGCACCGTGATTGTCTTCCAGTGTACCGCGCTACGCCCGTTACGCGGGTCGAACAGATGATGCGCCGCGCCGCCGGCGCCGAGCACGCAGCCCGAGCCCTCCGAGGTCGCCAGCGCTCCGCCGGTCAGTGCGAACGGCGCGGCATTGGCGCGGGCGACCAGCCATGGCGCGCCGTCCCGACGCGGGCCGAGCGCGCGCTGCTCCCCGAGATCGACGAAGATATGTCGCAAGCCTCGCGAATGCAGCAAGTCGGCGATCCGATCGGTCACATAACCCTGGCCGAGGCCGTTGAGTGTGAGGCGTTGATCCTCTCCGGCCTGGATCGTGTCGGGCCCGATCCGAATCCGGCGCCAGTCGACCGCCGCACGCGCCTTGGCGATGATCGCCTCGGGGGGCAGAGCTGCATCGGGTGCCGCGGCAAACCAATCCACATGCGCTTCCCAGAGCGCCTGCACGCTCGGGTCGAACAGGCCGCCGCTGCGGCCGGCGATGTCGAGCGCCAGCGCCAGCGCGCGGCGAATGTCGCCACCCGGCGAATGCAGCACCTTGTCACGGTTCAGGCGCCGCAGTTCCGAACCGTCGCGGAACAGGCTCAGCGCATCCTCGAGACGAGCGATTTCCGCGGCCGCGGCGTCAATGGCGCTTCGGGCGGTCTGCGGGTCGATCCCGTTGAACAGGATGGTGGCGTCTGCTCCCATTGCTACGCCGTGCCATTCATAATCGGCCTCACGCGGCAGGGCTGCACCGCCGGTCACGGCGCTGGCTGCAGCGGCTGCGAAAATCGTGATGGCGCGGCGTCGCGTCGGAGCGTCAGTTCGCATCGCCGGCTCCTTTCGGTCGTGCGCCTGCGCCCGGCACCGGCGCCGCCGCGAGCGGCTGGCGCCGC
>CALROE020000053.1:0-10172 GCA_943369715.1 Bradyrhizobium ivorense | reverse complement strand
AGATCGCAGGCCCATCGGGCCGCCGCGGCGAGTTCATCAGGATCACGACGCCGTCGTCGCGAATCAGCCGCGCATAGGAACGGGTCGAGGCGTCGCCGGCCATCCGCCGGCGCCTGGCGTCGAGATAGCCGGCGCCGTCGAGAAACTGCCGCAGCGTCTTCAGCCGCGCGACCTGGGCTGCCGCCTTGCCGTAGCCGGTGATTTCGGCTGATCGCGCCGCCGAGCCCAGCGCCGGGCGATGGCTGAGCGCGATGTCGATGCGGTCTTCCGGCAGCGTGCCGGCGGCCCGTTCCGGCCATTCGATCAGCACCACCGTGGCGTCCGGCAATGGCGACAGCCCGATCTCCTCCAGTTCGATGGGATCGTTGACGCGGTAGAGATCGGCATGAATCAGCGGAAAGGGGGCGAGGTCGTAGCTTTGCGCCAGCGTGAAGGTCGGGCTTGGCACTTCCAGCGCATCGTCGTCGGCGAGATAGCGGATCATGGCGCGCGCCGCGGCGGTCTTGCCGGCGCCGAGATCGCCGGAGAGGGTGATGAGGTCGCCGGGGCCGATCAGCAGAGCGAGATCGGCCATCAAATGCGCCGTCGCGGTCTCGTTCGACAGCGCCAGCGAGAATGTGATGGGAGCGGTCATTCCGCGGCGTGACGATGCGCGGCTTGGTCGATCGGAAAGTCGCAGGTGACTGTCGTGCCCCTGCCGACGATCGAATCGACGCTCACCTTGCCGCCGTGCAGCTCGACGAAGGAGCGCACCAGCGACAGGCCGAGGCCGGCGCCGCGATGCTTCGAGCCGTTGGAATGACTCTCGAACCAGTCGAACACCTTGTCCTTGACGTCGGGCGGAATGCCCGGGCCGGAATCGGTCACGGTGAAGACCACGCTGTGTTCGGTTCGCCGGGCGCTCAGGCCGACGGTGGCGTCCTGCGGCGAGAACCCTACGGCGTTGGCCAGCAGATTATACAACACCTGCACCACGCGGCGCTCGTCGCCGGTGAAGTTGCCGATGTTGGGATCGACATCGACCTTGAGTTCGATGCGGTCGGTGGCGAGCCGGTCCTGGATGCCTTCGGCGGCGGCCTCGATGGTCTTGCAGATATCGATGGAGCCGAGATTGAGCGACATCGCGCCGGCGTCGATGGTGGCGAGATCGAGGATGTTGTTGATGATGGCGAGCAGGGCGTTGGTCGAGGCGGTGATGTAACCGAGATATTCGGCCTGCTTCGGCATCAAGGGGCCGGTGACGGGGTCGGCGAGGAAATGCGCGAAACCGATGATGGTGGTCAGCGGCGAGCGCAGTTCGTAGGAGACATGATGGACGAAATCGACCTTCATCTGGTCGGCGGTCTCCAGCGCCTCGTTGCGCTCGCGCAGCGCGCGCTCGACGTTCTCGGTGTCGGTGATGTCCTGGAAGGTCAGCATGGTGGCGCCGTCGGGCAGCGGCATGGTCATGCAGTCCAGCACGCTGCCGTCGTTGCGCTCCAGCTTGAGCGGCACCTCGACCCGGTTCTCGATCGCGGTGATGGCTTCGCGGATGGTCCGCCAGGTGGCTTCGTCGCCGAACAGCGGCTTGCACCAGGCTTCCACGGTCTCGATATGCGGCTGCTCGCGCAACGCGTCGGGCGACAGTTTCCACATTCTGGCGAAGGCCGGATTGAACAATTGGGCGCGGCCATTGCTGCCGAACACCGCGACGGCTTCGGCGAGATTGTCGAGCGTTTCGCGCTGCACCCGGATCAGGCCGTCGAACCGCCGCGCCAGGTCGAGGCTTTCGGTGACGTCGTCGAACAGATAGGTGACGCCGCCTTCCGGATTGGGCGTGGTGACGACGCTGACGGCGCGGCCGTCGGGCAGGTACCAGGTGTCCTTTTCGGGCTCCACCGCACGATAGGCCTCGTGCAGCCTGGCCTTCCAGGCCCGGAAATCCGGCTGCTCCGGAACTTTTCGCGCGGCCCGCAGGCGATCGAGAACGCTGGAATCGTCGGGATTGCTGTCGAGAAAGGCGCGGTCCAGGTCCCACAGCCGGCGGTAGGAATCATTGTAGAACGCCAGCCGCCGCTGACCGTCGAACACCGCGACGCCGGACGACAATTGATCGAGGGTGCGGCGATGCGCTTCCGCCATCCGCTCCAGCGCCGCGCGCAGCGCGGTGGCCTCGGAGGCGTCGACGGCGATGCCGGCTGAGCCGGCGCCGACATTCATCGCGCGCACATCGTAGATGCGACGTTCGCCGCCGACCACGATCGGCAGCCGCGCGGTGAAGTTTGATGCTTCCTTCAACGCCCGGTCCATCGCGCCGCGGTCGTCGCTGTCGAGCAGTTCGAGGCCGCGATCGATCGCGTCGGCGACGCTGACGGCCTCGGTCGCCAGCGCATAGGCCGCATTGGCGTAGTTGAGACCGCCCTTGGCGCCCTTGGCCCAGATCGGCCAGGGTGCCGCGGCGGCGAAGCCGCGCAGCATCTCGGTTTCCTCTGACAGCGCCTTGTAGCGCAAATGGGTTTCCGCCAGTTCCCGGCGTAATCCGCCGAGTTCGCGAATCCGCACAATGGCCTGGCCGCCGATGGCGCGGCCCATGGCCTCCAGCGCCTGTCCGTTCGAGGTGGTGAGGTTGATCAGAAAGCCCTCGCCGGCCTCGCGCAGCGCGTCGACCGCGTGGTCCATCTGCAGCGCCGGCTCGGGCGGCAGCCAGGTTCCAAACGCCAGAATGCGCTGCGGCGAATCCTGCGCCATCAGCAGCGAGGTATCGCCCGATATCTGCGGGCGATTGCCGCCCGCCGCCCACGCGATCAGGATCTGGGGTTCGGCGAACAACAGCGCGCGCAGGCGATCGGCCTGGACCTGCAGATCCCCGATGTCGGAGCGCAGCCGCGCCTCATTGGCTGCCGCGCGAACCCGGGTGCGCATCAACAGGATCGCGGCGACCACCGAAAAACCGAGCAGCGCCAATGCGGTGGCCAGGATCACGAATTCCTGGTGATCGAGATCGAGCCAGGCCACGATCGATTGAAGGAAGGGCAGTTCGCCGGCATGAGCGGGTGCGGCCGGCAGCAGTGCCGTCATGCCAAAGGCGATCAGGCCGTCACGTGCCAGTGAAGTGCACGACAGCAGGGTCCGACGCATCGCCACGATCACGCCCGACATGGTTTGCCCCAAACCGCACGACTTTACGCCCGGCGCGCTTCAACCCGCCGTTCGCGAATCGAACGACAATATCCCCAACGGGACTCCGCGGGTAAGAGTCCAGATCGTGAACGTGAATCGCATCGTAAAAAAATGCCGAACTAAATTTTTTCGACACGGTTTTTATGAAAAGAAGCCCGCCATTTTACGGAGTCTAGCGGCCGGTCGAACCGAATCCGCCGGTGCCGCGGTCGGTGGTGGACAGCGTCGCCACGGGAACCAGCGCCGCCATGACAACAGCGGCAATCACCATCTGCGCGATGCGCTCGCCACGCCGGATCGGGAACGCGGCATCGCCATGGTTGATCAGCAGCACACCGATCTCGCCGCGATAATCCGCATCGACCGTGCCGGGCGAATTCAGCACGGTGATGCCGTGCTTGGCGGCAAGCCCGGAGCGTGGCCGGACCTGGGCCTCAAAGCCCGGCGGCAGCGCGATCGTGAGTCCGGTCGGGACCAGCGCATATTTTCCGGGGGCGAGCACCATGGGCGCGTCTTCCGGCACCGCCGCCAGCAGGTCGAGCCCGGCGGCATGCGCACTCTGATAGGCCGGCAGCGCCAGGCCTTCGCCATGCGGCAATTGCCGGATCTCGACTTTGACAGCTTCGCTCACGAGGCTTTCTCCACAGTGCTGGCAATCCGCGCCACCAGTTCGGTGGCAACCTGTTGTTTGGTCATGACCGGCCAGGAATCGACGGTGACCTTCCCGCTCTCCCCGGTCAGCAGATGAACCGTGTTGCGGTCGCCGCCCATCACGCCGGTTGCGGGCGACACATCATTGGCGACGATCCAGTCGCAGCCCTTGCGCGCCAATTTGGCTTTGGCGTTGTCGATCAGGTGTTCGGTCTCGGCGGCGAAGCCGATCACCAGCGGCGGACGCTTGTCTTTCAGCTTCGAAATCGTCGCGAGGATGTCGGGGTTTTCGACCAGCTGCAGCGGCGGCATGCCGGCTCCGGTCTTTTTCAGCTTCTGCTCGCCCGCATTGTCGACGCGCCAGTCGGCGACGGCGGCGGCGAAGATCGCGATATCGACCGGCAGCGCCGCCTCGACCTGGGCCAGCATGTCGCGCGCGGACTCCACATGCTTCACGGTGACCCCTGCGGGATCGTCGAGATCGACCGGGCCGGAGACCAGGGTGACGTCGGCGCCGGCGGCCTGCGCCGCCGCGGCAATGGCAAAACCCTGTTTGCCGGAGGAGCGGTTGGCGATGTAGCGCACCGGGTCGATCGGCTCGTGGGTGGGTCCTGCGGTAATCAGCACTCGCTTTCCGGCCAGCGGGCGCGGCTGTGGCGGCCGCAGGAATTTCTCGGCGGCGGCCGCGATTTCCACGGGCTCCGCCATCCGGCCGACGCCGGCCTCATTGGCTTCGGCCATTTCGCCGGCATTGGGTCCGATCAAGGCTACGCCATCACGTTCGAGCTGCGCGACGTTGCGCCGGGTCGCGGCGTTGTTCCACATCAGGGGATTCATCGCCGGCGCCAGCAGGATCGGCCGGTTCGCCGCCAGCAGAATGGCGCTGGCGAGATCGTCGGCGTGGCCCTGCGCCATCTTGGCCATCAGGTCGGCGGTCGCGGGCGCCACCACGATGAGGTCGCAGTCGCGGCCGAGACGGATATGGCCGGCGTCGAACTCGCTCGCGGCATCGAACAGGTCGGTGTAGGCGCGCTCGTTCGACAGCGCGCTGGCGGAAAGCGGCGTGACGAATTGCTGCGCGGCGCGGGTCAGCACGCAGCGGACGTGAATCCGTCGCTCCTTCAGCCGCCGGATCAGGTCCAGCGCCTTGTAGGCGGCGATGCCGCCGCCGATGATCAGGGTAACGCGGGCCTGATCCACCGCGTGATGGGTGCGCTGGGGGGCGCGGGACGTGGCTTCAGGCGGCGAGGCGGCTTGCAGGCGCGGGGTGGGGGTTCCTTCGATGAGGTCTCCCAGGATCACCCGGACTTCCTCTTCTACCGAGCGGCCGTTCCCGGCCGAGCGCAGCCGCAGATAGGCTTTGACGGTTTCATCGAGTTTTCGGATGGTCAGGCTGGCCATGGGCGATATCCAGATAAATTGATTGCAATGCTAGCATAGAATGCATGCTTTGCAATCAAAGCTGGCGGACGGCGAACAGGATGGCGATGAAGGTGCCTGCGATGATCCAGAGCGCCAGGGTGCGCGCGCGGTTCTTGCGGCCTTCGGATCGGCCCAGCGCCGCAATCGTCTCCGGTGACAGCGTAATGCCCTCCCGGGTCATGGTTTCCAGCTGCTCCAGCACGGCGACCGAACGCGAGGCGAGCGACGGCAGGGCGCCGAGTACCCGGCCCAGCTCGCCGGCGCCGGCCACGGCGCCTTGAACGCGCCCGACCGGGCCGAGGTTGCGCTCGATCCATTCGCGAACCACGGGGTCGGCTACCTTCCAGATATCCAGTTTCGGATCGAAACCGCGCGCCACGCCTTCGACCACCACCATGGTCTTCTGCAGCAGGATCAGTTCGGGCCGGGTTCGCATGTCGAACAGGCCGGTGACCTCGAGCAGCAGGGTCAACAGCTTCGCCATCGAGATTTCCTCGGCGACGCGGTTGTGGATCGGCTCGCCGATGGCGCGGATCGCTTGCGCGAAATTCTCCACCGAGTGATGCGCCGGCACATAGCCGGCCTCGAAATGCACTTCGGCGACGCGGCGATAGTTGCGGGTGATGAAGCCCAGCAGGATTTCGGCGAGGAAGCGGCGCTCCTTCATGCCGAGCCGGCCCATGATGCCGAAATCGACCGCGACCAGGCGGCCGGCATCATCGAGAAACAGATTGCCCGGATGCATGTCGGCATGAAAGAAGCCGTCGCGCAGCGCGTGGCGCAGGAAACTCTGGATCACCTTGCGCCCGAGCTCGGGCAGGTCGACCTGCGATTGCGCCAGCCGCGCATGGTCGCTGAGCGCGATGCCGTCGATCCATTCCATCGTCAGCACGTTGTGCGTGGTGCGGTCCCAGTCGACCGTGGGCACGCGAAAATCCGGATCGTCGCGGGTATTTTCCGCCATCTCGGACAGTGCTGCCGCCTCCAGCCGCAGATCCATCTCCATCGCGACCGAGCGCGACATCGTGTTGATGACCTCGATCAGCCGTAGCCGCCGGGCTTCCGCCGAATGCGCTTCCGCCTTGTGCGCGACGAAGAAAAAGTCGGCGAGGTCGCGGCGGAAACGCGCGGCGACGTCGGGCCGCAACACCTTGACCGCCACCGATGTGCGGACGCCGTCGCGCTCGGTTTCCGCGCGATGCACCTGCGCGATCGAGGCGGCGGCGACCGCGGGCCCAAAACTCGCAAACGCCTGCGCCACGCTGCGTTCCAGCGATGCCGCGATGACGGCTTCGGCTTCTTCCTGCGCAAACGGCGGCAGCCGGTCCTGCAGGCTTTCCAGGTCGCGCGCCATGCTGGCGCCGACCACGTCAGGCCTGGTGGCGAGAAACTGTCCGAGCTTGAGATAGGCCGGGCCGAGCCGGGTCAGCGCGCGCGACAGCCGCGGGCCGGATTTGGCGCCGGGGCGCTCGATCAGCCGGGCGATACGCAGCGCCAGCTGCCCGGGCGGCGGCACCAGCAAGGGATCGACCACGCTGAAGACGCCCTCGCGCGCGAACACGAAACCGGCGCGGGCGAGCCGCGCGATGTGGGTAAGTGCAGAAATCACAAACGCCAGCCCGAATGCAACGCCACGATGCCGCCCGAAAAACTCTGCCAGCTGGCGCGGGAAAAGCCGGCGGTGCGCATCATCTCGGCGAACGCATTCGGCTTGGGGAATTTCCGGATCGATTCGACGAGGTACTGATAGGATTCGGCGTCGCCGGTCACCGCGCGCCCCAGCGTCGGAATCACCTTGAACGAAAACAGGTCGTAGATGCGGTCGAGCCCCGGCATGTCGACGGTCGAGAACTCGAGGCACAGAAATCGCCCGCCCGGCTTCAGCACCCGATAGGCTTCCGAGAGCGCGAGATCGATCCGCGGCACATTGCGGATGCCGAACGCGATGGTGTAGGCGTCGAAGCTGCGATCCGGGAAAGCCAGCGCCTCGGCATTGCCCTCGACAAACGACACCCGGTCGTCGAGATGCCGTGACGCGGCGCGGGTGCGGCCGACCTCGAGCATGTCGGAATTGATGTCGCAGACGGTGGCCCGAAAGCCCGCGCCCGCCGCCTTGGCGGCGCGAAAGGCGATGTCGCCGGTGCCGCCGGCGACGTCGAGCAGCGCAAACGGCGTATCCGCGCGCGGCGGATTGAGCGCGTTGATCATCAGGTCCTTCCAGACCCGGTGCAGGCCGACCGACATCAGATCGTTCATCAGGTCGTAGCGTTGTGCCACGCTGTGGAACACGTCGTTCACCAGCGTCTGCTTGTCCCCGAGGGGGACGTCCCTGAAGCCAAAATGCGTGGTCTGGTCCGGCTGGTCCATCAACTTTTCTCCGTCGGCGGACCATAGCGCGCCCGCCGCAATGGCGCTATCACGTCACGTCCTCAAGGTGAACGCCCCGGTATGCCCGAATTACCCGAAGTCGAGACCGTCCGCCGCGGCCTGCAGCCCGTCATGGAGGGATTTCTGATCGCGAAAGCGGAGGCCCGGCGCAAGGATCTGCGGTTTCCGTTCCAGAAGGATTTTATCGCGAGGCTGGAGGGCCAGACCGTCACCGGGCTCGGCCGCCGCGCCAAATATCTGATGGCCGATCTCGGCTCGGGTGACGTGCTGTTGATGCATCTGGGGATGTCGGGCTCGTTCCGCGTGGTCGCCGATGAGGGGAGCAAATCGCCCGGCCAATTCCACCATCCGCGGGGCGACGACCGCGCGCATGACCATGTGGTGTTTCACATGTCGTCGGGCGCATCGGTTGTTTTCAACGATCCGCGCCGTTTCGGCTACATGAAGATCATCGCGCGCCACGCGCTGGAACAGGAGCCGTTGCTGAAGGGGCTCGGTCCCGAACCGCTCGGCAATGAATTCGACGCCACCATGCTGGCGCGCGCCTGCGCCGACAAGAAGACCAGCCTGAAGGCCGCCCTGCTCGACCAGCGCGTGGTCGCGGGCCTCGGCAATATCTATGTCTGCGAGGCGCTGTATCGCTCAAGGCTGTCGCCGCGAAGGTCGGCCGCGACGCTGGCGAAAAAAAACGAGCCGACCGATCATGCCAAGCGGCTGGTGAGCGCCATTCACGGCGTGCTCAACCAGGCCATCAAGGCCGGCGGCTCGTCGCTGCGCGATCATCGCCAGACCTCGGGCGAACTCGGCTATTTCCAGCATTCGTTCCAGGTCTACGACCGCGAAGGCGAGCCATGCCAGACCGCCAAGTGCAGCGGCATCGTCAAGCGGTTCACCCAGAACGGGCGTTCGACCTTCTGGTGCCCGAAATGCCAGAAGTGATCCGCGCTACGCCGACCCTTCAGACGAGTCGACTGCTGCTGAGGCCGCTGGCGCTTGCGGACGCGCCGGCTATCCAGCGCCACTTCAATAACTGGAACGTGATCAGGAGATTGGCATCCGTTGTGCCCTGGCCGTATCCAGATGACGGCGCGGAGAGCTTTATCCGGCAGCAGCTGGAAAAAATCGCCGCGGGTGAAGAAATCTATCAATGGGCTCTGGTGTTGCAGGACTGTGATGGGGAGGCGATAGGGAACATCAATTTTCGCCCGCGGACGGATCATCCAAAGGGCAATCGCGGATTCTGGCTTGCAGAACCCTACTGGAACCGGGGGCTGATGACCGAAGCCATTTCATCCGTGAACGATTTTGCCTTCGGAACGCTCGGGATCGAGAGCTTTTATGTCTGCAACGCGGCTTCCAACGCGGCTTCACGCCGGGTCAAGCAAAAGACCGGCGCTGAATTTGTCGGCATCATCGAGCTTCCGCATCACGATGGCCAAACGAAATCGGAAAAATGGAAAGTGACCCGCGCAAGCTGGCTGGCACGGGGCTCGACCAAATCAGTTTGACGATACGAAGCAATCCGGCGGAGCTGGTGGCCGGATTGCTTCGTCGCCTTGCTCTGCGCAATGCCCTGCGCGGAGCCGAGTCTTTGTGTCGATTCCCAGCGGCCGGGTTCAGGAGGTCAGCGCGACGGCTTCTTCCGGTGCCGGCACGAATATCGCGGGAACGATGTCGGGCGACGACGGGAGCATGCTGATCAGCAGCGGCTCGTCAGCGCTCACCCCGCCGTTCAACCTGGTCTCGACCCACTGCCAGAGGCCGCGGACTTCGTCGGCCGATTTGCCTGACGGCGCGTATTCGATGACCGCCAATCCGAGGCCCAGCGCATCCTGGTGATCGTTGCGCATGACGATGTAGGGCTGCGCGACCACGCTGGCGAGATCGTCCGACAAGTCATCGCCGAGGACGATCGCGGCATTGCTGACGCGCTGGCCGCGGATCGGCGTCTGGTTGAGAATGAAGGCAAACGGCGTGTTCCAGGCGCGGGCGAGGTTCAGCGTCGAAGCGGTGGCTTCGACATCGGCAACGCTCGGGCGCGACGGGATCAGGCACAGATCGGCGTAGCGAATGGCCGCCGTGGTCGCGGCACTGGTGCCGCCGGCGGTGTCGATGATGGTAATGGTCACGCCGCTGCGGTCCAGCGACTGCAGCCTGTCTTCGATATCGCCGGCGCTGTAGACGGGCTCGACCAGCGGCTCGGCATAGGGGCGGCGCCCCTGCCAGTTCGAAAGCGTGCCTTGCGGATCGGTTTCGATCAGGCGAACGGTGTGGCCGGCCTGGATAGCCGCCAGCGCGAGGCCGATGGCGAGCGTGCTTTTGCCGCTGCCGCCCTTTTGGGTGGCTAGAACGATCGTGTACATCTTAGTTCCTTTGAAGAATTTTGAGGGATTTGCGGCACGCTCTACGGGTGCATCACATTCTGCGATGCCGAGCATTCTCGCTCAGGACTGCCGGCCCGATCCTAAAATGGTCATGGATCGCGGCTGTCCGAATCACCTAACTCTTTGATGGTGCCGTCTTTCGAGGTATCTGGCTATTCCGGAACAATA
>CALROE020000052.1:0-10189 GCA_943369715.1 Bradyrhizobium ivorense | reverse complement strand
ACATCCTCATGGGTCTTGATCAGGTATTGCGGCTCGCCGGCATCGTCGAGCACCGTCATGCGGCGCGTCAGGAACAGCCGCAGCCCGTCCTTGGTGGAGATCGGGTGTTCCTCGGTGAGCAGGCCGCGCTTCTTGATTGCGGCTTCATCGCGGGCGACGATCAGCTTGGCTTCGCGCGGATTGAAGATATCCGCGGCCGTGAGGCCGGTAGCGTCCTCGCGCCGGCGGTTGAGAATGGTTTCGGCGCTGCGATTGGCCAGCAGATATCGCCCGTCGCTGACGCGCTGGACGACCAGCGACACCGGAATATTGTCGACCACCAGCTCGAGGAATTTCTTGGTGTTCTCCAGTTCCTTGGACAGCGAGCGGCGATCGGTGACATCGTCGAACAGGGCGATCAGGAATTCCGGCCGGTTCCGCTCGTCGCGGGCGACCACCCGAACACTTGAGAGGACGCGCTTCTGCGCGCCGCGCTCGACCACGAACTCGTTGCGGAACTGGCCATCGGGCGAGCTGAGCGCGGCCTGATCCGCCGCCTCGATGCTTGCCGTCGTCTCGGGACGGAAGATCTCGTCGGCGCGCTTGCCGACAATGTGGTCGCGGGAGAAGCGTGAAAACCGTTCAAAGGCGCGGTTGGCGAAGATATAGCGGCCGTCCTCGATGCTCTTGGCGGCGACGCATACCGGCACATTGTCGAGCACCGATTCCAGGAACTGCTTGGTCGAGGCCAATTGCCGCGAAAGCTGGCGCTGCTCGGTGCAATCCTCGTGGGTGGCAACCGAACCGCCGTTTGGCAGGCCGAAATGCTTGACCAGCACCGACCGCCCACCGGGCAGTTCGGTGACGAAGCCTTCCGGGCTTTCGACGAGGCGGTAGAATTCCTCGACGCTGATGTTGAGGACGCCGCGCTGGCGGCGCAGCTCCAGCAGTCCCGGCCCGGTCATGTTCTTTCGAAGATCCGAACGGGCCAGACCGTAGATCTCGAGATAGCGATTATTGCAGAACACGATCCGCTTCTGCGCATCCGTCATCACCACGCCCTGGCTGAGGTTGTTCAGGGCGGAACTGACGAAGACGTTTCTGCGCAACTGTGCGCGCTTGACCTTGCGCAGCGCGGAGTGCACCCACAGCGCGACCGCGGCGAGAAACGACGCGATGACGATGCCGCCGATCAGCATTTGCCAGATCATGCCGGGATCGGCCGAGCCGATATAATCCTGCGGCGCAAAACTGCCGGACGCGGCCGAGGCGGTGCCGAACGGCATGACGGTGACGACCGCGCAGACGACGGCCTGCGCGGGAATCAGGATTTTGCCGCCAGCCTGCCAATTCTTGTCAGTCATCAGTCACCCGCGGATTTCTGGGCGGAGTGTCTGGCTTGACGGGTTTGGATCAGGTAAACATGTACCCTTGCAACCCAAAAATGTGTCTCAAATTACGGCAATTGCCCTGACATGATTAACGCTTCCCTAACAAGAGACCGTTCGGAAAGCGTTGCAGAACGAATTCAACGGCTTCCTGTGAACATCGCCCCCGAAACCGGGCGATCATGCGTGAGCGCGGTTGATCCGGGACGCGCGGTATTCCACAACGGCGCACTCTAGGTCGAATGGCCAGACCACCCCACACGGATCAGAACCCTCGAATGGACAAGGTAGAGTGCGTCGTGATCGGGGCGGGGGTGATCGGTCTTGCGATCGCACGGCGGCTCGCACAGGCAGGACGCGAGGTGATCGTGCTGGAGGCGGCCGAAGGCATCGGCACCGTCACGTCCTCTCGCAACAGCGAGGTGATTCACGCCGGCATCTATTACAAGGCCGGCAGCCTGATGGCGCGGATGTGCGTCAGCGGCAAGCAGGCACTCTATGAATACTGCCGTGAGCACGGCATTCCGCACCGCAATTGCGGCAAGCTGATCGTCGCCACCACACCCGAGGAAACCGAAAAGCTGCAATCGATCCGGGCGCATGCCGAAGCCAATGGCGTGCTCGATCTGCAGGCCCTCTCGGGCGAGGCCGCGCGGCAACTGGAGCCGGCCTTGAACTGCGACGCCGCCCTGCTCTCGCCCTCCACCGGCATCGTCGACAGCCACGCCTTCATGCTGGCGCTGCGCGGCGATGCCGAGGCAAGCGGCGCGGCCTTCGCTTTCCACACCCCGCTGCTGCGCGCCAGGGCAAGCGCGGGGGAAATCGAACTCGACGCCGGCGGCGAGGCGCCGACGACGCTGGCGTGCCGGCTTGTGATCAACGCCGCGGGGCTCGCCGCGTCGGCTATCGCGCGCAGCATCGATGGCATGCCGATCGAACTGATCCCGCCGGCCTATCTCGCCAAGGGAAACTATTTCAGCTGCAGCGCGCGGGCGCCGTTCTCACGGCTGATCTACCCGGTGCCCGAACCCGGCGGGCTCGGTGTCCATCTCACCCTCGACATGGCGGGACAGGCCCGGTTCGGCCCCGATGTGGAATGGATCGATGCTGTCGACTACGTGGTCGATCCGGCGCGGGCGGAACGATTTTATCCGGCAATCCGGCGCTACTGGCCGACGCTGCCGGACGGCGCGCTGATGCCGGGTTATTCCGGAATTCGGCCGAAGATCGTGCCGCCGGCGGTGGCCGTGCAGGATTTTCTGATTCAGGGGCCACGGGAGCATGGCGTCGCCGGACTGATCAATCTGTTCGGGATTGAGTCGCCGGGGCTGACATCATCGCTGGCAATCGCCGACCATGTCGGCGAACTCGCCGACATGTAGCAATCGCAGGCAATCCCGGCCGAAGTCGCAAGAGAGCAACTTAGAGATGAGCGCAATGACGCTCATCCCGGGATAATGGTATCGATGGCTGGAAAGCTGGCGGTACGGCGCTAGTGCAGCGTCTCGCCTGCGGTATGCCTCAACCGCTCGATCTCGTCCTTGACCATCAATTTCCGGCGCTTCAGTTCAACAATTCGCAGGTCGTCCGTTGAAAGGTGCACGAGAGCTTCGTGCAATTCGTTTTCAAGAACTTTGTGTTTCCGTTCTAGTTCAACGAGATGCGCCTGAATTGCCATACGAAACCTCCTCGGTGGAATGAAACCTCAGATTCGATCCGGACGACAAATTGTACACGAGCCGGCGAATCTGTCGATGGAAATCAAAAATCGGTTGCTCATATTTCGGTGCTATGTGTAACCAATCGTGAGTAGGGAACCGCCCCGCTTGCGCACGGGGCCGACAGGGCCGATATTGCCTGAGGCGGCTTCCACAACCCTTCGCGACCTCATCGCGTTTTTTCAGCTAACGTACATCATGACCGACGAAGATGAGCGCGAACTCGAATCCGAGCTCGCACGGCTACAGCAAGAACACCGCGATCTCGACGTGGCGATCGATGCATTGCATCAGTCGCCCGCCCCGGATTTGTTGCGGCTACAGCGGCTGAAGAAGCGCAAGCTGCAATTGCGCGACCGCATCGCGTTCATTGAAGACCAGATCACGCCTGACATCATCGCCTGATCAGCTTCAACTGTCGCAAATCAACTCCCGCAGCAGACCGTTGATCTGAGTCGGACTGTATGGCTTGGGCAGGAACCGGCCGCCATCCGGCAGATCGGTCTCCCCGACATGGAGCCGGCCGGAGGTGGCGACAATCTTGATCGGCGGCCAGCGGCCCCGGACCGCGCGGGCCAGTTTCAGGCCGTCCATCGAGCCCGGCATCTGGATATCGGTAAACACGACCGTGATGTCCCGGCGGGCTTCGAGGATTTCAATTGCCTGGTCGGCATTGGCGGCTTCGACCGCCTCGAACCCTGCGGCCTCGACCATGTCGGCCGCCTCCATTCGCAACAGAAACTCGTCCTCGACGATCAGCACCACGGGCCTCTTCGACTCGACAATACCCATGCTCCCACTCCCCGCGAATAGGCATTAAGCGCCGGATATTGTTTTCGTTCCCGCCCCATCCTTTTTCTGCCGTTGCGACGACGCCCATGCGGCGTTCCGCGGTTCGCGGTGGAAATCGGCAACCGGCGCCGTCTGGTCGGTTGACTCCATTGGAACAAAATAGGAACATTCGACCACTACCCCTCACCATTTTCGGGAGCCACGCCATGTCCGAAGCCGCTTCACTGCCCGACATCGATCATTACGAACAGGCCTGCGACCAGGCGATCGCGATGTGCGACGGAAATCTGCGCAGCACGATCAAGGCGCTGATCATGGCCAACGAGTATCTGGAAACCGAATTGCTGGAACTGCAGGCGGCGATTTCATGCGGCTGCGCGTCCGTAGCGCTTTCAACCGAAGTGGGAACCGGTTCGCGTGAAGAAAGCGCGTCAGGACTAACGCAAGCCAACAGCGACGCCGCCTGACCGAGCGGGCAAACCTGGAGCAACACCATGGCCGATGTCACCTATTACGTCGCAATGCCATTCCTGCAGGACGACACCGGTTCGCCGGTCGCGGGTGCGGCGGAGGAATGCCAGAGTTCGTCCGGCGCGCTGCGGCGCGCGGAGGTGTTGTCGAGGGCCGCAGGCTCGATCGGCGCGGTCGCGTTCAGCCGCACCGGCGATCCCCTGATCGGCGAATTCAGCGACGCGCAGCTGCTGCGAAAATTCGGCAGCGTGCCGGATGATCTGAGCGGGCTGTAAGAAGCCCCCTCAAGATCTTCTCAACACCTCCCTGGCATCATCGCAGATCGCGGAAGAAGGCGCGCACCTCATCGGCGAGCAACTCCGGCTGTTCCAGCGCGGCGAAATGTCCGCCCCTCGGCATGATGCTCCAGCGCCTGATATCGGTGAACACGCGCGCCGCGGCCGTGCGCGGCGGCCTGACGATTTCACGCGGGAATTCCGCATAGCCCGTGGGTACCGAAATCGTTGCGCCGGCGGGAAAGATCGGCGAGCCGTGCAGGCGGGCGTAATAGGGCCAGAATGACGAGCCGATCGCGCCGGTGAACCAGTAAAGCGCGATGTCGGCGAGCATGCGGTCGCGGCCGATCGCGCGCTCGACATCGCCATCGCAGTCGGACCAGGCGCGGAATTTCTCCACGATCCACGCCGCGAGCCCGGCGGGCGAATCCGTGAGACCGAACGCAAGCGTCTGCGGACGGGTGCCTTGAATCGATTGATAACCGGTCTCTTCGCGCATCCATTGCGCGAGTTCACTGAGGTAACGCTGTTCCTCCTCGTTCGGATTGGGAAAGGCGGAGGGATCGCGGCCCGCGGCCATCATCAGATTGACGTGGATGCCGATCATCCGGTCGGCATAGGCATAGCCGAGCCGGCTGGTGACCGCGGCACCCCAGTCGCCCCCTTGCGCGCCGAAGCGGGCATATCCCAGCACATCGCGCATGAGGGCGGCGACGCAATCCGCCATTTCGGTAACGCCGAACCGTTTCTGGCCGGGTTGAAACGAAAGACCGTATCCGGGCAGCGACGGTGCCACCACGGTGAAGGCGTCGCGCGCATCGCCACCGAAGCGTGCCGGATCGGTGAGCCGCGGGATGATGTCGAGAAATTCGAATACCGAGCCCGGCCAGCCGTGCAGCAGGAGCAGCGGCATCGGATCCGGCCCGACGCCGGGTACATGCAAATAGTGCAGATCGATGCCGTCGAGCGGGACGCGGAATTGCGGAAAGGCGTTCAGCGCGGCTTCCTCGGCCCGCCAGTCGAATTTATCGCGCCAGTATTCGGTGAGCTGCCGGAGATAGGCGACATCGGTGCCAAAGGCCCATGCGTCGCCGGGCGCCTGGTCGGGGAAACGTGTGCGGGCGAGACGGTCGCGGAGGTCGGCGATATCGGCGTCCGGGATACGAAGCGTGAAGGGGCTGGGTTTGATGGCCATGATCCTGCTCGGCGGTTGGACAGACCGCCCAGCTTCTAGAAACCCTCGGGCCCCGTCCAGCGGCGGCGTCAGCCTGCCGGAAAACGGCCCTCACGTCTCGTGCCGCCGTTGCGCCTTGCGCACATACATCGCGCTGTCGGCCGCTTCCAGCGCGCGGCCGGCCTCGGCATGAGGGCCGAGGATCGCCACTCCGGCGGAAGCGCCCGCGGTCACGCTGCGGCCGCGAAAGGTGAATGTCAGCTGGTCGATAGCCTGCTCCAGCGCCGCCGCCTTGGCCCTGGCGTCGGTTTCGCTCAGGTTCCACAGCAGCAGCGCGAACTCGTCGCCGCCGAGCCGCCCGACCACGTCGGACGAGCGCACATGGCGCGAGAGCGCCGCCACGACGGCCTTCAACACCTGATCGCCCGCGGCATGCCCGAAGGCGTCGTTGATCGGCTTCAGGCGATCGACGTCGAGCACGATCAGCGCGCCGCTGGCATGATAGCGCTTGATATAGGCGATCGAACGTTGGAGCTCGCGCTCGAAGCCGCGCCGGTTGGGAATATCCAGCAGGAAGTCGATATCAGCGGAAGCCTGCAGTTCCTCGATCCGCGCCTGCGCCTTGGCCAGCTGGGCCCTGAGCCGGCGAACGACCCGCTTGGCGTCATCCGGCGGCGCGGCCGCCAGCGGCTTCGCAGGCCTGGCGCGCTTGGGCGACGCCTTGGGCGCGGCCTTGCGCGCCGCCGCAGCGGTTTCGCGGCGTTTCGCTGGAACTGGAGCGGTTGTCCTGGTCTTCTTTTTCATGGGGCATCCCTGATCAAGGCTTGCCGGAATTCACCAAGACAGGATAGTCCATTCCAGACCCCTTGCCATGGCATGGCCAGACCTTGGCCAGGCCCCGGGCCGCCCCTATAATCCGGCCTATGTTTTTGGATTCCCGAAAAGAATTGACCTTATGACCGCCCCCGTCGCCATTATCATGGGAAGCCAGTCGGACTGGGAAACCATGCGCCATGCCGCGGACACCCTGGCCGCGCTCGGGGTCGCATGCGAAAAGCGCATCGTCTCGGCGCACCGCACTCCGGACCGGCTGTTCGCCTTTGCCAGGGGCGCCAAGGCTGCCGGCTTCCAGATCATCATTGCCGGGGCCGGCGGCGCTGCCCATTTGCCGGGCATGGCCGCGTCGCTGACGGAACTTCCGGTGTTCGGCGTTCCCGTCGAATCCAAGGCGTTGTCCGGGGTCGATTCGCTCTATTCCATCGTGCAGATGCCTGCGGGCGTACCGGTCGGGACACTCGCGATCGGCAAGCCCGGCGCCATCAACGCAGCCCTGCTCGCGGCCAGCGTGCTGGCGCTGAACGATCCTGACCTGTCGGCCAGACTGGCCGCCTGGCGCAAGGCGCAGTCCGAGGCGGTAGCCGAGCGCCCGGAGGGTTCTGCGTGACGGCCTCCCATCGGGTGAAGCTGAAGCCCGGCGACACCATCGGAATTCTCGGCGGCGGACAATTGGGCCGGATGCTGGCGATGGCGGCGGCGCGGCTCGGGCTGCGCTGCCAGGTATTTTCGCCCGATCCGGATTCGCCTGCCTTCGACGTGGTGCAGAACGCGACCTGCGCGGAATATGCCGACGTCGAGGCGCTGGAATTGTTCGCCAACGACGTCGACGTCATCACCTACGAATTCGAGAATGTGCCGGCCGCCACCGCGATGGTGCTGGCGGCGCGGCGGCCGGTATTGCCCGCGCAGAAGATCCTGGAGACCACGCAGGACCGTCTGATCGAGAAGGATTTTGTCAGGAAGCTCGGCATCGGCATCGCCGACTACGCCGACGTATCCTCGGTCGAGATGCTGCGCACGGCGATCGCGCGCATCGGCTTGCCCGCGGTGATAAAGACCCGCCGCTTCGGCTATGACGGCAAGGGTCAGGCGATCATCCGCGAAGGCGACGATATCGGCCAGGTCTGGGAGGACCTTGCCACCCGGTCCGCGATCCTCGAGGCCTTCATTCCGTTCGAGCGCGAGATCTCGGTGATCGCCGCCCGCTCGGCCGACGGCCAGGTCGAATGCTTCGACGTTACCGAGAATGAACATCGCGACCACATCCTGAAAATCTCGCGGGCGCCGGCTGATATCCCGGAAGCGCTGGCGGCAAAGGCGCGCGGCATCGCCGAGACCATCGCCAGCGCGCTGAATTATGTCGGCGTGCTCGCAGTCGAGATGTTCGTGGTGCAGGGAGACGGCGGGGCCACGGTGCTGGTCAACGAGATTGCGCCACGGGTGCACAATTCCGGGCACTGGACGCTCGACGGCGCGTCGATCTCGCAGTTCGAGCAGCATATCCGCGCCATTGCCGGCTGGCCGCTCGGCAAGCCGGTCCGTCACGGCCCGGTCACCATGACCAACCTGATCGGCGACGATATCAACGACTACGAGCAGTGGCTGACGGTGCCCGGCGCCACCGTACACCTCTACGGCAAGGGCCCGGCGCGGCCGGGCCGCAAGATGGGCCACGTCACGCAGGTATTTCCGCGCGAAAAATAACCGCCAGAACAGCTGTGCCAATGCCCAGCCGCCGACGAACAGCGCCGGTCCGATGACGTCGAAACCGGCGGCGAGGTCCACCGTGACAGCGGAATTGAGATGACAGCCGGATATCAGGCCGATGGCATAAGCCATCGAGGCTGTGCCAAGGGAGACACGAGGCGGGGAACCAGGTTTTAGGCGCATCATCCAGAGTGATTCGGGCCATTTTCGGCATTAATCCGCTTCCCCGCAGGTGGACATCGCCGGCTTTGTCTGGTACATCCGCGCGCTCAGGGCTAAGGGCTTGGCCTTTCGCCAGCCCCTTGCTTTACCAGAATTCAAATCCGATCAATTGAAAGAGGATGCCGCGTGCAGGTTCTCGTTCGCGATAACAATGTCGATCAAGCCCTCAAGGCGCTGAAGAAGAAGATGCAGCGCGAGGGTATTTTCCGCGAGATGAAGCTCCGCGGCCATTACGAAAAGCCCTCCGAGAAGAAGGCCCGTGAAAAGGCCGAAGCCGTGCGCCGCGCGCGCAAGCTCGCCCGCAAGAAGCTGCAGCGCGAAGGGCTGCTGCCGATGAAGCCGAAGCCGGTGTTCGGCGCCGGTCCCGGCGCGGAACGCGGTGGCGCTGGCGGCCGTGGTGGCCCGGGAGCCGGTCCGCGCGGACCGCGCTGACTCGTCGCACAGATATTGAGCCGAAAACGCGGGCCCTTGGGCCCGCGTTTTTGTTTTGGCCATGCATTTTGCGCTAGGCCGGGCTACCAATACCGCGTTGGCCGCGCGGATATTTGCAACAATGGTCTTTCCGGTACTCCCCCCATTTCCCGGATTCTGGCGTCTCGGCGCTCGTATGTCGGCCCCAGTCGTATTGCTGGCGCTCGGGCTTGGCGGCTGCTCTTTTGACCTCGGATCGTGGTCGTCGGCGCCCGAGAAGGAGGCCGCTCCGAAGGTGGCGCCAGCGGCGCCGGCCGTCGCGGAGGATGCGCACGGTCACGCCACGCGCGCCCAGGCGCTGGCAAAGTCCGGGAAAACCGAGGAGGCGCTGGCCGAGTTCGACAAGGCGATCACCATCGATCCGCACCATGCCGAGGCGCTGTACAACCGTGGCCTGCTCTATCAGCGCGAACGACAGCATCAACTCGCGGTCGACGATTTCACCTCCGCCAATGGCCTGACGCCGCAGCGGGCGGAGCCGTTACTGGCGCGCGCCATCAGCTATCTCGCGATGGACAAGTTCAAGGAAGCCGCCACCGATCTCGACGAGGCGGTGCAGGCCGACCCGCAGAACGCACTGGCATGGACGACGCGGGGACAGGCCTATGAACGCCTCGGCGACAAGGACAAGGCCAAGGCCTCCTATGGCCGTGCCATCGCCATCCGTCCAAGGGACGACGCCGCGCGCAGCGGCCTGGCGCGCCTCGGCGGTTAGCCGCAACGGGCTTTGGGCTATTTCGGCAATACTACGTGAAACACCGATTTGGCCACCGACAGCACGTCTTCGGCCGTGCTGCGGGCCCGCGCCAGCGGCCCCGAGCCCTCGGCCCGCCCCATCGGTTCCGACGCCTCGGCCCGCAGGTCGAGCGGGGGTGACGGGATGTCGGCCGGGGGCGTCGGACGGCGCGGATCGTCGTTCCGGGACGCCGCGGCATAAGGCGGCTTCATCTCCTGATATCCCGTCGTCGAATCGACGGACTCGTGGACTGGCGTCGAGACCATGATCGGCGGCGGCAGCGGCCGGACCGCAGGCGCCAACACGACACGGGGAGCATCCGGGATGCGAGCAGCCTCCGGGACACGGGCCGCGTCCGGGGTGCGGGCGGCTTCCTGCGGTCGCGGCGACCCATCGTTGGAACCGCGCAGGCGGTCGAT
>CALROE020000051.1:0-10203 GCA_943369715.1 Bradyrhizobium ivorense | reverse complement strand
GCCGCCACTGGATATTGTTCATGATGTCGCCGAGCCGCGGCAGATATTGCTCATTCGCCGGCGACTTGGTCACCGATTGAGCGCTGGCGGTCAGCGGGAAGGCGCCAACCAGGAGAATCCCAATCAATCCGCGAAGTTTCACTCGATCCTCCAGCCTTCTCTATCGATAGAATCTTATACCGTCGCGCTTGTTGCGCTCTATTGATATCCATCAAGGCGTCTGCGTCGCCGGCCAAGCTCGGGCACGGGTCGGGCCAGACGGCCGAATCAACTGGAGGACGCCGTGCAAGCCTTTTTCCTGTATGCCCTCGCGCTTTGCGCCGGCGTCAGCGTGGCCGTGCAACAGGTGCTGAACGGCGCCTTGCGGACCGCGCTCGGCTCACCCGCCTGGGCAGGCTTCGTCAGCTATCTCGTCGGCCTGGTAACGATGATCGTCGTGCTGTTCGCGCTCGGCGAACGCCTGCCGTCCTGGAAGGCGGTGGCCGATACGCCGTGGTGGACGTGGTCCGGCGGCGTGCTCGGCGGCGTGTTCATCCTGCTGATGATCCTGTTGCTGCCCTCGCTCGGCGCGGCAACCCTGATCGCGCTGGTGGTTGCGGGCCAGATGGCGACCGCGATCACGCTGGACCATTTCGGCGCGTTCGGATTGGCGTCGCATCCGGTCAGCCTGTCGCGCGTCGCCGGCGCGGCGTTGCTGATCGCCGGCGTCGTCCTGATCAAGGACTGAAAGGCTCCAGCCCGGACTCCCGCAGCGCCGGTACCGCCTCGGGCGAGGCCAGAAACTTGAGAAGCCGGTCGGATGGCGCCGAATTGTTCGACGCCGCGAGGCGACCGGCGGAAAATATCGCCGGGCTCTGCAGCTCGCGCGGGATCGGCCCGACGACCTCGACACCACCGACCAGCTTCAATTCGCTGATCTGCTGCACCGCGAGGTCCGCTGCGCCGGACACCAGCAATTCGGCGGTAAAGCCTTGCGGAATGATTTTCGCGCGGGCGTTGATATCGGCGGCGATCCCCAGTCGATCGATCAGCTGCGTGAAGAAGATGCCGCTGGCGCCGAGGCGCGAATAGGCTACCGACCGCGCGCCGAGCAACGCCGCCCGAAGTGCGGCTTCCGTCGCGATATCGGGATGTCCGGCGCCGGCCTTCACCGCGATACCGACATAGGAGCGCGCCAGATCGGCGCAGCTCGCCGCGACCACTGTTCCGCTGGCGGCGAGATCGTCGAGCGCCTCCTTGGTCAGGATCACGACGTCGGCGCCCTCGCCGCCGCGCAGGCGTTCCAGCAGCGCCAGCGTCGGCGCGAAATCGGCATCGATGCGAGCGCCGCTTTCCGCTTCAAACCGAGCGGCAAGATTGCCCACCGCGCCCTTCAGGGCCAGCGTCGAAAGAATTCGAACTGATTTCGTCATCGAGCTACGCCGGCCGCATCAGCTTGAGCACCGCGGTCAGGCGGAGGCTGCGCTTGCCCGCCAGCGCGGTCGCTTCCAGCAGGGCACCGCTGGTGTCGCAGGTGCCGGCAAAGCCGATTCCGACCTCATGGCCGCCGAAGATCGGATGTTCGCTTTTGGCCGGCGTGTGCTCCTGATTGAGGATTTCGCCTCTCCAGCGGCCGTTCGCCGACGTATAGGTGCCAAGATAGTAAAAGAACGCATCGCCGCCGAGGATGCGGCCGTCATGCAGCAGCATCACCCCGGTGAGGCCGCCATCGACGCCGTCGAGCATCCTGATGTGAACGGAATAGAGCCCGTTGACGATGCCGCCCTCGCCGACCGCATCCCTCGGCGGCACGATCTCGTCGGCGATCGGGGTCATGACCGAACGGAACACCGCGCCCGGCATCTGAGGCGAGCCGCCCTCGAAATGATAGATATCGCCGATCGCGCTGCCGCGAACGTCGATCGTGGCGATGTCGGATCCCAGCAGCGACTGGTAGTTGGGATCGTCGTTGTGGCGATGGCTGGTGATCTCCGAGGTGACGACGCCGTCGACTTCGCTAAAGGTGCCGTAATGCGCGAACGCCGAATTGCCGCCGAGCATGCTGCCGCCGTTGGCGTACATCACGCTGCGGCCCACCGCGTCATCGACCTGGAACCTGACCTTGTAAAAACCCTCCAGCAAGAACCAACTTCCCCCAGCCGCCCATGACGAAACCAACTATCTAACGTGGTTCGCACGGCGGGGAAACGGATTCAAGGCGGGTGCTGAAACGCAATGATCCGCCAAAGCGTTTGCGCTTTGGCGGATCAGATTACGGCCGGACGCCCCCGGGTCCGGGCTGAAAAGCAAAGCTCAGGCGGCGGCCGCCTTGGCGGTGGGAACCGAAGCGATCGTCTTCAGGATCTGCGAAGCAATCTGGTAGGGGTCGCCTTGCGAGTTCGGGCGGCGATCTTCCAGGTAGCCCTTCCAGCCGTTATTGGCGAAAGAATGCGGCACGCGGATCGAGGCGCCGCGGTCGGCGATGCCCCAGCTGAAGGTGTCGATCGAGGCCGTCTCGTGCTTGCCGGTCAGGCGCAGGTGGTTGTCCGGGCCGTAGACCGCGATGTGATCCGCGCGGTTGGACCTGAAGGCTTCCATCAGCTTCTCGAAATATTCCTTGCCGCCGACTTCGCGCAGATAGGTGGTGGAGAAGTTGGCGTGCATGCCGGAACCGTTCCAGTCGGTGTCGCCGAGCGGCTTGCAGTGATACTCGATGTCGATGCCGTACGCCTCGGTCAACCGCTGCAACAGATAGCGGGCGATCCACATTTCGTCGGCGGCCTTGCGGGAGCCCTTGCCGAAGATCTGGAATTCCCACTGGCCCTTCGCGACTTCGGCGTTGATGCCTTCGTGGTTGATGCCGGCGGCGAGGCAGAGATCAAGATGCTTCTCGACGATCTCGCGGGCGACCGAACCGACATTCGAGTAGCCGACGCCGGTGTAATACGGTCCCTGCGGCGCGGGATAGCCGTCGTTGGGGAAGCCGAGCGGACGGCCGTTCTTGTAGAAGAAATACTCCTGCTCGAAGCCGAACCAGGCGCCTTCGTCGTCGAGAATGGTGGCGCGCTTGTTGGTGACATGGGGGGTCTTGCCGTCGGGCATCATGACTTCGCACATCACCAGCGCGCCGTTGGTACGCGCGGCATCCGGAAAGATGGCGACCGGCTTGAGCACGCAATCCGAACTATGGCCCTCGGCCTGCATGGTCGAACTTCCGTCGAAGCCCCACAGCGGCAGCTGCTCCAGCGTCGGAAACGAATCGAATTCCTTGATCTGGGTTTTGCCACGCAGATTTGGCGTCGGCGCATATCCGTCGAGCCAGATATACTCGAGCTTGTACTTTGTCATTGAGCTCTCTCATGTTGATGATGCGAAAGGTGCGGAAACCGAGACCCTATTGGCCACCACACACGTACCCGGCCGCCGTCGGCCACTCCTTACCAAGCAATTAAAGTGCCAGTCGCTGCAGTGCGGCACAGGGATCGGGGTGAAGGAATCGGCCCCTCGCCGGCAGAAAGTTTGGGAAATCGGGTGCGGCAAAGCCGCGCGGTTTGAGGCGCCGGCCAAGACCAGGAGGGCCCGACTGCGGCCTGCAAAGCGCCTGAAAACGCAGCATTCGGCCGTCCGCCCCTTACTCGGATTAAATCCGCGCCAGCCGTCCGGAGCATTTTCTCTCCGCACCTGCGGCGTCCCGCAACCATGCCGAGGGCTTAAGCGTTAGCCCCCGAGAGCCTGCTTCCCTGCAAGCAAAACCCGGAATGCCCAGAATCTATACAGAGTGTGATTTTGTTTTGATCATGTTGCACTTGCCGAGGGCACCAACGATATCGGGATCAGTAACCATCCGAGAACGAGTCGGGCGCACCATTATCCCCCGCGCGCCGCGCATCAGGAGAGACTGAGATGAATACGAACTTGAATCACGGGTCCGCCAAGATCTACCAATTCCCTGCCGGGGGCCGCTCGGCACTCGGGGGACATCGTTATGAACATGCCAACGCCGTCACCGACCTTGCTTCGTCGCGCGCCAGCGAGCTTGCCGTCGGCGGCGCCTGGTACCATGACGCGGCGATCCAGGACACCAAGCCGGTGCGTGAGCGCTGATGCCCGGTGCAGACATGATGCTGACGTGCCCGCGATGGCTGGCGCGATCCCAGGAGCGGAACAAGGGTCGAAACGAAAACGTTTCGGCCCTTTTTCAATTGGTCTCGCACGCTGTCACCGGCCGTTTGCCGTGCTTGAGCCTGGTACCGGCCTTGTTGATCGTCAATGTCACGCCGCGGCCCGAATAGCGCGAGCCCGACAGCCACAGGCGCTTGTCCAGCGTCACCGCCTTGCCGTCGATCTGCATATGCGCGCGCTTGTCGTACTGGAAAAATCCAACGATGAACTGGGAGCCGTCGCCGCAGCTATAGTTCCGCCAGGTCGTCTGCGACAGCGCCGGCGATACGCCGGCCCCGACAACCCATAGTGCTGCGCCGAAAACAATGCTCTTGCGTCGATTCATGCTGGCCCCCCGGAACAGCCAAGTATAGACCGGACCCATCCCGGCAGGCGATATGCCTGTTCCGCCTTTTCCCCACCGCACCGGATGGCCTAAGCTGGTCTGATGTCAGATTCCCCTGCCCGTCACCTCAACCTCGCCGGCGCCAGCAATTTCCGCGACCTCGGCGGCTATACCGCCCGCGACGGCCGTGCCGTCCGCTGGCGGCAAATTTTCCGCTCCAACCATCTCGGCCACCTCACCGAAGCCGATATCGAGGTGCTGCGCGGCCTCGGCGTCAGGCGCGCCTTCGATTTCCGCGGCACCGAGGAGCGCGCTACCGCGATCTGCGGCGTTGAGGACATCGCGGTCCATTCGCTGCCGGTCGAGCCGACCGTTGTCGCTGCCCTGCGCGCGCGGCTCGCTACCGGCGTGCCATTGTCAACGACCGACGCCCTGGAGGTGATGCGCGATTCCTACCGCAACTATGTGCGTCAGAACACGCCGGCCTTTCGCGCGCTGTTCGCCCATCTGGTCGGCGACCACGCGCCGCTGGTGATTCACTGCACCGCCGGCAAGGATCGCACCGGGTTCGCCTGCGCGCTGATCCTGCATGCGCTTGACGTGCCGGACGATCTGATATCGGAGGATTACCTGCTCACCAACCGCTTCTACCGGCGCGACCCCTCCGCCAGCAGCAACGACCTCCCCGAGGAGGTCAAGCAGGTGCTTGCCTCGGTGGAAGCGTCCTTCCTCACCGCCGCGTTCGAGGTGATCGGCGCCGACTACGGCACGCTCGAAAACTATTTCAGCGAGGGATTGCGCCTTGGGGCGCCGGAACGCGCTGAACTAAAGGCGCGCTACCTGGAATCCTGATTCGCTAACGATCCCGTCTCGATCTGACCGGCCGTCGGCATGGCAGCCATTGTGCAAAGCCGGCCAGACACGCCTCACAGCCCGCGAGATGCGCGCTGTCGACTAGTCTAGGCGGCGGCTTCCATTTCCGCCTCGGCGTCGAGGTCGGCGATGACGTCCTCGAAAGCCGAGATGGCCTGCTGAACCGCTGCGATCTGCATCAGCTCCCAGCTATTGATCGGGCCGTTGCGATTTTGCAGCGCGACAATCAGATCCCGCCGTTGCTCCTTAAGCTGAACAAGCGGTAAACCGTGGTCGGGTAGGTTTCCCATCGTGAAGCGCCCCTGCCCAGTGATTGGACCATCGGAAGCTAGCGCGATATTTCTGCGGTCCGCTTACAGAACTCCGACAAATTTTATCGATCGGCCACCGTAACACTACGGGGCAAGGCCGTGGCATAGTTTGAAACCAGCCTGCCCCTCACCGGAGACCCTCCATGGACGGAAAAGTCGTTATCGTGACCGGCGCCTCGGGTGCGCTCGGCAGCGTGGTTGCAAAAGCAGCCCTTGCGCGGGGCGCACGGGTGGCGGGCCTCGACCACGCGGCATCGCAGGTTCCGGCGACGACGAACCGGATCGAACTCGGCGGCGTGGATCTTTCCGTTGCCACCGAAGCCGGGAAGGCGATCGACGCCGTCGCGGCGCATTTCGGCAGGCTCGATGCGCTGATCAATATCGCCGGCGGCTTTGCGTTCGAGGCGGTCGCCGAGGGCGATCCAAGAACCTGGCAGCACATGTATGCGCTCAATGTGTTGACCGCGCTGAATGCGTCGCGCGCCGCGATCCCGCATTTGGCCGCCTCGGCTTCGGCGCGGATCGTCAATATCGGCGCGATCGGCGCGCTGCAGGCCGGCGCCGGCATGGGCGCCTATGCCGCGTCCAAGGCCGGCGTGCACCGCCTCACCGAGGCGCTCGCCGCGGAGTGGAAGGGTAAGATCACCGTCAACGCCGTGCTGCCGTCGATCATCGACACATCGGCCAATCGCGCCAGCATGCCGAAAGCGGATTTCACCAAATGGGTGACGCCGCAGGAACTCGCTGACGTGATCCTGTTTCTCGTCAGCGACGCCGCCAGCGCCGTCACCGGCGCGTTGCTTCCGGTGAGCGGACGGGTTTAGCCCTCACGCCTCCGCCATCTTCTTCAACACCGCGCTGAAACGGATGCTGCGCTTGCCGGCCAGTGCGGTGGCCTCCCCGACCGCGCCGTCGGCTGTGTAAGGTCATCCATCCGACGCTAACGGCCTTGTACCGAGGGTCAAGCTACCCGTTTCCCCATCCCTTGATCAAATCCTCAGAACGCAATTCCGGCTAGACTGGCGCGCGACTGAGTCGCGCGAGCGACACCGGCCCGCATGGGAGTTCCCTTGGAAACCGCGCTCTATCTGCCCGTCAAACGCTTCCTCGAGAACCTCGGCTTCACGGTCAAGGGCGAGATCGCCGGCTGCGATCTGGTGGCGCTGAGCGGCGACGAGCCGCCGATCGTGGTGATCGGCGAGTTGAAACTTTCCTTCAATCTCGAACTGATTCTGCAGGCGGTCGATCGCGCCGCCGCCGCCGACGAGGTCTGGCTGGCCGCCCGGATGTCGGCGCGCGGAAAGGGCCGCGAGAGCGACGCGCGCTACCGCAACCTGTGCCGCCGGCTCGGCTTTGGCATGCTCGCGGTCACCGCTACCGGCGACGTCGAGGTGCTGGTCAAGCCGCCCGAGACCAGCCCGCGCCGCAATCCGAAGAAGCGCTCCCGGCTTGTCGCCGAGCACCGCCGGCGCAAGGGCGATCCGGCGCTCGGCGGCAGTACGCGCTCACCGATCATGACGGCCTATCGGCAGCAGGCGCTGGCCTGCGCCTCGGCGCTGTCGCAGGGGCCGCGTCGGGTGCGCGACCTCAGGCCCGACATACCGGATGCGCCGAAGATCCTGCTGAGCAACGTGTATGGCTGGTTCGATCGCGCCGAGCGCGGCATCTATCTGCTGACCGATGCCGGCCACGCTGCGCTGAAACGCTGGCCGCAGCAGCCGGTGGATTTTTCCGGCGCGGCCGATTCAGTGCCGTAACCGCGGGAGGCGGCAGGTGATCGTGGTTACCGGCAGACCAGGCTGGAGAGATCGTAAACGCATGGCTGGTTTGCCATGCCAGTTTCATATTGCAATGCAACATAAGGGCACTTAGGTATCTGGCATCGAGATGCGAGGCCCCCATGAGCGAAGACTGGAACACCAAATACGGCACACGGCGCGTGCGGCGCGACCCGCCGACGCTGGAAGAGGCGATTTTCGCCGCTGTCGGCATCACCGACGATCTGGACGCGCAGGCGGAGATCGCGGCATCGCTGATGGGGCTGCCGATTGAAGCCGTTCAGGCTGAGGTGAAGAAGGCGGCGCGTCCGGTTTTGGGACGTTCGATCAGCCGCGTCATCGCCGGCGAACAGGGCGCACAGCGCTCGATCGTGGTGGAGCGCCGCGTCGTCCGCAAGTTCGGCAACGACAAGCGCACCGGTACCTGACGTTACTTCTGAACATCATTACCCAGTATTAACCCTTCGCAGATCGGAGATCGGCGAAGGGTTTTTTGCGCTCGATGGTCGATCAGGCCGCCCGACCCCAGCCATACATCCGCAGCAGCATCTTCCAGTAGGCGCGGTTGACGCTGGCCATGGCGCGTGCGGCGTCGACCGGCGTCGCCATCGCTGCCCTCGCGGATTGCGGCTGCGCTTGCGGCTTCAGATCGATCGTCCCGGTGGATTCGCCGTGGCGGAATGTCAAATTCGCGCCGAACTTGTGGGCCAGCGCCCGCATCGCCTGATTCTGCGCGCCGGTGGTGATCCGCAAGGCGCGGTAGCCTTTCGATCGCGCCTCCGCGATCAGCTTCTTGAACAGGATGCTGCCGACGCCCTGCCGGCGTACGCGCGCTTCAACGCTGAAGGCGATCTCGGGCAGCGAATCCGGCGATTGATCCGGCGGATGCAGCTCCGCCGCGCCCCGCACCACGCCATCCTCGATGTAGGCGATGATGACGGTGCCGTCGTCGGCGCATTTGGCGGCATAGCGCTCGATGAAGCTGTCATCCATGAAGCCGTGGAAACGGTCATGGCGGCTTTCCGGATCAAGCCGCAGCAAATGGTCCCGCAGCAGCGGCAATTCTTCCTGCTGACGCAACGTCCGGACGCTGCCCCTGGCAGGGGTCGAACGCGTAATGTCTTCGTGTCTCACTTCATAACTCCTCTTGGATAGCCCTCGAGGAGGCGTCGAATCCCTAGATCCTCAATATTGTGCATCGCACCATGGAATTCAAGTCCGCTATCTGCCTGAAATATCGGCAGAATGTCGCGATTAGGGCGTTAACAAACGTAATAATTCGTTAACGATTGAACTGGTGTTCATTCGGTATCATAGAACCAGCTGGGTCTGGGTCACCACGGCCACCAGCTTGCCGTCCTCGGTTTCCAGCCGGGTCTGCCAGACCTGAGTGCGGCGGCCCCGATGCACCGGCGTCGCCGTCGCGATCACCGTCATTCCCTCCCTGGCGCCGCCGATGAAATTGGTCTTGCTCTCGATCGTGGTGGTGCCCTTGGCATCCTCGGGCAGGTTGATCACGGTCGCCGCCGCTCCGACCGAATCCGCGAACGCCATCACCGCGCCGCCGTGAATGGTGTGACGCAGCGTGCAGAGATCGGGACGCACCAGCATCCGCGCCACCACGCGGTCTTTCTCGGCTTCGGTGAAGACGACGCCCTTCAATTCCGCGAACGGCATCTTCATCGAGTTCAATTTCTCAAGCGGCGTCATGGGCACTCCCGATTTTTCTTCAAGCATTGCCTGCGAGCATGGACGAGCCAGGTAAGTCAGGCAATAACCTCGAAGGTAATGGCCGTGACAACGCGCCGGCAATTCGGCATATCGTTTTCCATGCGCCACTACCCTCCCCGCCGGATCGTCTGCCTCACCGAAGAAACCGTGGAGACGCTGTATCTGCTGGGCGAGGAGGACCGCATCGTCGGCGTCTCCGGCTACGCGGTGCGACCGCCGCGGGTCCGGCGCGAGAAGCCGCGGGTCTCGGCCTTCATCTCGGCGGACATTCCGAAGATCCTGGCACTCGAGCCGGATCTCGTGCTGGCTTTCTCGGATTTGCAGGCCGACATCGTCGCCGATCTGGTCCGCGCCGGTATCGCCATCCACGTCTTCAACCAGCGCGACATCGCCGGCATCCTCGCGATGATCCGCACCCTGGGCGCGCTGGTTGATGCAGCCGAGCGCGCCGATCAACTCGCCGCCTTCTATGAGCAGCGTCTCGCCACGATAGCGTCCACTCCCCGCCCCGCAAAAAAGCCAAGAGTCTATTTCGAGGAATGGGACGATCCGCTGATCAGCGGCATCGGCTGGGTCTCCGAATTGATCGAGATCGCCGGCGGCGAAGACGTGCTGCCGAAGTTGCGGTTTCAACAGGCGGCGAAGGATCGCATCATCCTGCCGGACGTCGTGCGCGCGGCGGCGCCGGACGTCATTCTCGCGTCGTGGTGCGGCAAGAAGGTCGTACCCGACAGGATCAGGCAGCGACCGGGCTGGAGCGAAATTCCGGCCGTGCGTAACGACCGCATCGTCGAAATCAAATCGCCGCTGATCTTGCAGCCGGGACCGGCGGCGCTGACCGATGGACTGGATGCGATCGTGAAGGCGCTGTGGCCGGCGCTGCCAGGCTCGTGAACACGCCCTCCGTGGCGGATTGGTCACGCGCGCCGGCCGAACAGGAGGATCGCGCCAATCGGGAGGATGAAGCCAAGCACGCTCGCGATGATCAACAGCGGACCCAGATCCGAATACTCCCCACGCTGGA
>CALROE020000050.1:0-10212 GCA_943369715.1 Bradyrhizobium ivorense | reverse complement strand
CTCGGCCTGTTCGAAGGCGTGGTAACAGGTGCGGCCGACGGCTATTTCCGCATGAAGGGTTCGCCGGCTTCGACGCTGCTGCATCTCGGCCCCGGCCTCGCCAACGGCCTCGCCAATCTGCACAACGCCAAGAAGGCCAGTTCCGGCGTCGTCAATATCGTCGGCCAGCATGCGACCTACCACATCGAATATAATGCGCCGTTGACCTCGGATATCGAAGGCCTGGCGCGGCCGATGTCGTCCTGGGTGCGCACCTCGCCGGATGCGAAATCGGTCGCCCGTGACGGCGCCGCCGCCATTGCCGCAGCCAGGGGCGCGATGGGCGCGCCGCCGCAGATCGCGACCCTGATCCTGCCCGCCGACACCGCCTGGAACGAGGCCGACGGCGTGGCGCAGGTGCCGGTGGAGCCGCAGCGTCAGAGCTACTCCCCTGGGGCCGTCGACCACGCGGCCCGGGTGCTGCGCGGCGGCGAGCAGACCCTGCTGTTGATCACCGGCAGTGCCGTCACCGAGAAGGGGCTGGCGCTGGCGGCGCAAATCGCCGGCAAGACCGGCTGCAAGGTGATGGGTCCGCTGGCCAGTCCGCGGATGGCGCGCGGGCGCGGGCGGTTCTCGATCGAACGGGTGCCTTACGTGATCGAGCAGGCGCAAGCGGCGCTGAAGGGCTTTCGCCACATCGTGCTGGTCGAGGCCAACGATCCCGTGGCGTTCTTCGCCTATCCGAACAAGCCCAGCCTGCTGAAGCCGGAGGGCTGCGAGGTCCATCGCATGACCGAAAGCGGCGAGAACTCGGTGGCGGCGCTGGAAGCGCTGGCCTCGGCGCTCGGCGCCAAACCCGCGGACGTGAAGCCGCAAAGCACGGTCGAATTGATAAAACCGACCGGCGCCTTGAACCATATGTCGATCGCCCAGGCGATCGCGATGGCGGTTCCGGAAAACGCCATCATGGTCGACGAATCCGTCACGACCGGGCGTGGGTTCTTCCCGCTGACGGCGGGTGCGGCCCCGCACGACTGGATCCAGAATCTGGGCGGCTCGATCGGATATTCGACGCCGGTGGCGACCGGGGCTGCGATCGCCTGCCCGGACCGCAAGGTGATCTGCATGGTCGGTGACGGCAGCGCGATGTACACGCTGCAATCGCTGTGGACCCAGGCCCGTGAGGGCCTCAATATCCTGACCATCGTGTTTGCCAACCGGATCTACCAGATCTTGCGTGGCGAGTTCGACGGCGTCGGCGCCGGCGAGCCGGGCCAGCGCGCCCAGGACATGCTGAAGATCGACCGCCCGACGCTCGACTGGGTCGCGCTCGCCAAGGGCATGGGGGTCCCCGGCCGGGCGGTCACCACGGCGGACGAGTTCAACAAGGCGTTGGCGGAAGGTATCGCCGAGCAGGGGCCGCGGCTGATCGAAGTGCAGATCTAGAGGGCGGCGACCAAAATCGGCAGGCTCAGGATGTTTCTGACGGAGACAGCATGCAGACCGAGCTGAACAAGGTTGTAACGGCGCTGCAGGAATTTTATGCCCGCGAGACCTTCCTGTTCGAGAAGGATCTCGGCGAGCGCACGCTGACGCACCGGCTGGCGGTCTATCTCGAAAAGCAGTTTTCGGGATGGGAGGTCGATTGCGATTACAACCGGCTCGGCGAACGCAGGCTGCAGCTGCCGCACGGGACGATCGTCTCGACCGATGACGAACTCGGAAAATCGGTCTATCCCGACATCGTCGTGCACCAGCGCGAGATTCCAAACAATCTGCTCGCGATCGAGGTGCGAAAGACGTCCAATCATCAGCCGCCGGAACACGACCGGCACAAGTTGCGGGCACTGACCGATCCGCATCTGTGGTTCGCCTACGCGATCGGGGTCTATCTCGTGCTGGGCAAGAAGAGCGTGGTCTCCGACGTCTATGTCGGTGGCGTGATCGAGCCGCGATTGTCCGGTTTTCTGTCGCGGCAGTTGAAGGATCTCGGCCTCGGCGGCTGAAGGGCGCCAGCGCCGGATTGCCCGTTGCCGCTAGCGCGGCCGCTGCCGCGAAGCCGTATGTCGGCGGCTCAAACCGAATCTTCGGTCCTGATTTCGCCCAGCCAGTGCATGTTCGGAAGGCCCGCAGCGACGCTGCGCAGGTTTGCCAGCGAGATCCGCAAGGCGGCCAGGTCGACCGGCTTGGGAAAGCTCTGCAGTATCCTGATGTCGAGTCGTTTCGCCAGGGCGCGCGATTCGCTGCGGCTGCGTGCGTCCATGCCGCTTATGACGATGACCGGCACTTCGCATCCGGCCAGGGCCATCTGGCGCATGACCCTGGCTCCGTCGCCGTCTTCGAGCGTCAGATCGAGCGTGATGCATGAGAATTTTTCGAGCCGCAGCCGCTCGATCGCCTCGAAACAGGACCTCGCCTGCGCCGCCTCATATCCGGCGTTCTCGGCGGCGCGCACGATGAGCATGCGCAGAACCGGATCGTCCTCGACCACCAGCAGGCGTTGCGCCTCGATGACGCCTGCCGGTTTCAGGTTGATCTTGCTGGGTTCGTGGATGGCCTGGGCATTCATGTTTTTCACCGCACTTTTTCCGTTGGAGGCGCGTTCGCTTTCAGCAGGCTACCGGCACCGAGGTTTTCCCCGGCGGACGGAACATCGCGGAACGGTGGCCGACGATGTCGTCGTGCCACTGGATCATCCACCGGGCGACCCGCCCGATCTTCAGGGAAGGCGCAAAAAGGTATCCCTGGCCCGTATCGCATCCGGCATCCCGCAGTTTCGCCAGCGCATTGGGATTGTCGATTCCCTCCGCGACGACGGTCATCCCGAATGCCCTTGCCAGACCGATCGAAGCCATGACGATTTTTGTCATGTCCTGATCGCGATCGCAGTTCCGGGCGAAGGACTGGTCGATCTTCAGTTCGCTGAATGGCAGCCTTGCCAGTGCCGACAGCGACGAAAACCCGGTGCCGAAATCGTCGATGGACGCGCCGATTCCCTTGATGCGCAGCCGCACCAGGATGTCCATGGCGCGTTCGACGTCCGACATGGCGACGCTTTCAGTGACTTCCAAGATGAGAGCTTGCGGCGCGACGCCTTGCTCGTTCAGGATGCTCTCGATCCGTTCGGGAAGCATGAGATCGTCCAAAAGGGATCCCGAGATGTTGACGGCGACGGTAAAGCCCGGGTTCTTGTCGACCACCCTTCGGATGTCGCTGACGGCCAGGGAAAGTATGTGATACGTCAGATCCGTCATCAGGCCGAGCTGCTCGGCCAGAGGAATGAACAGCGCGGGCGACACGATGCCGAACTCGGGCATGTGCCAGCGTGCCAGAGCTTCGGCACCAACGACGCGGCCCGTTTGCAGTTCGACTTTCGGCTGAAACTCCACGAAGAATTCCTTTCGTGCCAGTGCAGCCAGAATCCGTTCACGGTCGATCGCAGGCGTCGCCGCTTCGCCTGCCGGAGTGGGACGGCGATTGGCCGGCAACAGGAGCGCCTCGCGCAGCTTGTCCAGTTCGAGCGGCTTGGTCAGACAGCGGGTCAGGGACAGCGCGAGAGCCCGACCAACCCGCCTGGCCGCGTTCAGGATACGTTCGTCGTAACCGCTGATAATCACGATCGGCATGGAGTTGAGCTTGAGTTCGGCGATCAGCCGCAGCAATTCGACGCCGTCGCGTTCGCCCAGCGACAGATCGAGGGTCATGAGATCGAAGGATCTGGTGCGCAACTGTGCGGCTGCGATCTCGAACGTCGATGCCATCACCGTATCGTAGCCGAGCTTTGCCCCCGTCATTCCGATGATCGTACGCTGCACCATATCGTCGTCGACGACCAGCAGCCTGCCTCTGGTATCTTCCGTCCGCCGTGCGATCTCTCTCACGTCGTGGCCCCCAGGTCGGGATTTATCAGGTTCTCCAGCGCAAACTTCCTCGTCGAATCGAAGGCTCGTCGAAGTCCGCAAATGCGGTCGTCGAGCGTTTCGGGGGCCATCTCCTCGAGGCCGGATTCGATCTCGATGGCTAGTCTGGACAACTCCATGAAGCCGAATGTCGCAGCCGAGCTCTTGATCGAGTGCACTTCGCGCTTGCTGGCCGACATGGTCTGGTGACCGGCCTCCAGCCGCGCCACACGGTCTGCCGTATCCGCCAGGAATACGTTCAGCACTTCGGTCATGTCGGCCGAGCCGAGTTCGGTACCAAGTTCATCGAACACGGCCCGATCGAAGGAGAAATTCGCGTTCATGCTATCAATCTTTCCTGATCCACCGCTGAATTGACGCGGAGCAACGCCGCGCTGAGCCGGTCCCGGGTGACCGGCTTGGTGACAAAATCGTTCATGCCTGCGGCGGCGCATGCGACAGCGTCCTGATTGGCCGCGTTGGCAGTCAAGGCGATGATGTAAGTATCGCGCGCGGGCGGCGGCAGGCGCCGGATGGTGCGGGTCGCGACCAGGCCGTCCATCTCGGGCATCATCATGTCCATCAGGATCAGGTCGTAGTTCCGGTTCTGGACTGCCGCGACGGCTTGCACGCCGTTCTCGACCACGTCCGGCATGTAGCCGAGCTTTTCGAGAAGCTTGCGGATGACGAACTGGTTGGTCACATTATCCTCCGCGACGAGTATTCGCAGCGGCTCCGTATCCCCGGCAACCGCGGCTTCCATCTCGCTGGGAGGCGCCGACGCCTGCGTCAGCGCGGCCTGCGGATGGTCCGCTTCCAGCTCCAGTTCAGGCGGCGGTTTCACCAGAACCGAAAACTGGAACTGGCTTCCCTTCCCGATGGTGCTTTGCGCGGAAATCTCGCCGCCCATGCAAGCGACCAGACGTTTGCAGATCGCCAGGCCAAGGCCAGTGCCGCCAAACCGGCGGGAAATCGAGTTGTCGACCTGCGAAAATTCGCGGAACAGCATGCCAATCGCGTCGGCGGGAATTCCGACGCCGCTGTCGGTAACCTTGAAGATCAGCCGAATGGAATCGCTTTCGGTCGCTTCGGCCTCGACCTCGACGTGGACGGCGCCCGACTGGGTGAACTTGATGGCGTTTCCAACCAGGTTGAACAGAACCTGGCGCACGCGGGCGGGATCGCCGAGGACGATTTCCGGAACATCGTGGCCGACCGTTGCCGTCAGCAGCAGTCCCTTTTCCCTCGCGCGGATCATCAGAAGGTCGATGGTGGCCGATACCGGGCGGCGCGGCTCAAACTCGACATGTTCGATCTCCAGCCTGTCGGCGTCGAGTTTCGAAAAGTCGAGGACGTCATTGAGGATCTGCAACAGATAGTCGGCGGACTCCCTCAATGTCGTGGCGATTTTCTTCTGTTCGGCCTGGAGGTCGCCCGCGGCCAGCAGATCGGCGAGCCCGATCACGCCGTTCATGGGCGTGCGGATCTCATGGCTCATCATCGCGAGGAACTCGGAGCGGGCGCGCGTGCCTGCCTCGGCGGCGTCGCGGGATTTTGCCAGACCGGTCTCATGGCGGAAGATCAGAACCGAGATCACTCCGATAATGGCGCTGAGCAGTATCGCGACGATCAGGTCCTTGTCGCGGTCGCGCCGATACGTCGCAAACACCTCATCCGTGGCCTGTCCGACCACGACGACCAGCGGATATTCCTTGACCTTCCGGAAGGCAAAGATGCGCTCGACGCCGTCAACCTGGCTTCGGCCTGTGAAAGTACCGCGCTCCTGCCGCGCGATGCTGGTCATCAGCGGGCTTCCGGCCACCGACGTGCCGACCGCGGTCGCCCCTTGTGCGCCGCGGGCGCGAATGATGCCGTCGAGCCCGACGAGCGTCACCGAGCCCTTCTTGCCGATCTCGATGGAATCGTAGAACTGCGACAGATAGGCCGGGTCCAGCGAAACGACCACCACGCCGCCGAACGAGCCGTCCTGTGCCACGATGCGGCGCGTGAGCTGGATCGACCATTTGTTGGATACCCGGCCATGGATCGGCCGGCTGATGAACAGAAAGTCCTCGGTGCTCTCGGCATGAACCCTGAAATGTTCCCTGTCGCGCAGGTCGAGCCCCTTGATGCTCTCATCGATGTTGCTCGAGATCATGATGCCGTCTTTTCCGATCAGCACGACCTGAAACGCGAAGTCCGACAGGAACTGGCTGTTTCTGGACCACAACGACATGTCGAAATTGGCCGGATCCCTGGCATAGGAGTCGCGAACGTAAAGCAGGGTCTGGTCCGCGGCCTTGATCGAACGGTTGATCTGTTCTTCGAACGCGCTCGCCAGATTGAAGTTGCTCTGTCGCGCGGCCTGTTCGATCCGGCTGCGCTCGTCCGCGATGCCGTAGAAGACGCCGGCCCACACCAGCGTGATGGCGAACACGCCGATCAACGCACTTCCATGCCGCCCGATCAGACGGGACGCCTGATCGAGGCCTGCCGCCAGCCTGCCGCCTAGCTTGATCGTTTGCCGTTCGGAATCGGACATGTTTCCTCGCCCCATTCAGCGCTACAGCAGGTGAATGGATGTTGCGTAAAACTTGGTATGAAAAATCCGGACTTGCTTTGACGATCGATTAGTCATCGCGCTTGGATGTCGGTAGAATTACGGAGAGAATCGCAGGTCTCGAATGAAAACCGTAACCACCATCGAAACCCGTTGCCGGAATCGCGCTGCCGCCTTTCGAGCAGACCGTCCGGGAATTCAGCGCGGATGACGCAACCCGGCCACGCCGCGCCGATCCGCGCGATCCTGTTCGACAAGGATGGCACCCTCGTCGACTTCCAGCGCAGCTTTGGCCCGGCGGTTCACGAGGTCATGCAGCATTTCGCGGGCGGCGATCGCGCCGCCTTCCATCGTCTCGCGGCGGCCAGCCGCTTTGTCGAAGCCGACCGGCATTTCCTGGCGGATTCCCCGCTGATTGCCGAACCGACCAGCGTCTATGGCGCGCTGTGGGCCGCGGCGCTCGGACGGCCAGCGAATGCCGCGTTGTTTGCCGAGATCGACCGGCTGCTGTGCGATGCGACCACCCGGCATCTGGTGGCGATCGGCGATCCGAAGGCGCTGCTGACCACGCTCGCCGCGCGGGGCTATCGGCTGGGCATGCTGACCAATGACGCCGAAATCACCGCGCGCGCACACCTGCGCCAGCTCGGGTTGGATGGAGTCATGGAGTTCGTTGCCGGATATGATTCCGGCTTCGGCGCCAAGCCGGACCCCGGGCCGGTTCTCGCCTTCGCGCAGGCCGTCGGCGTGCCCGTTTCGCAAGTCGCCGTCGTCGGCGATTCGGTTCTCGATCTCGCGGCCGCCCGCGCGGCCGGCGCAGCCGCCATCGGCGTGCTGACCGGACCGGCGCCCGCCGCCATGCTGGCGCCCCATGCCGATGCGCTGCTCGCCTCGCCGGCCGAATTGCCCGCGTGGCTCGACCGCCATTGAACCCGAAAGCGCGGTCTATAGGCCGCCCGCGATATCGGCGAGGGTCGCGACCACGATGCTGTGGTCCGACAGGCCATCCGACGGGAAAACGGAAATGGTCACGTCCAGCGCGACGGATGAGCAGAAGAAATCGATCGGCGGCCGGCCATATTGCTCGCCGAAAGTCCCCCTGTCGCTCGCATAACAATGCGGCAGCGCTTCCCTGATCGCCACGAGATCGCTGCTCGACGGTCCCGCGTTGAAATCGCCGCACAGGATCACCGGCCCCTGCGTGGCCAGCGGCCGCAGCATGCCGGCGATCTTCCCGGCCTGCGATCGCCGCATCGCGGACAATTCCCAGTCGCCGGCGGTGGCGAGGTGGGTATTGCCGATGAACACCGGCGGCTGCAGCGGCAGCGCGGCGACCTGGAGGATGCGCGGCTCATTCTCGACATGGACGACCGAACCGGTGCCCGGCGGACCCAGCTGGAACATGGCTGTTCGGGACAGCGGTACTCGGGATGCGATCGCGAGTCCGAAATATTGTCCGGTTCCGTGGTACACCTCTGCGGGCATCAGGGCTGGCGCGAAATACCAGCAATAGCCGGATGCGCTTCCTTGCCCGTGACCGAACAACACCGGCAGGCCGACCGCCGGATCGACCGCCACCTCCTGCAACGCACATACATCGACGTCCAATTCCGCAAGCTTCGCCGCCACCGCATCGTAATTCCTGTTCGACGCAATATTCCAGGTGGCTATTCGGAGGGTCTTTCTGCTCACGGCGGCTCCACGTTGGCTTACAGGCGATGGCCTGTGATGGCGGGTGAGGGCACGCTGCGAGCGGACCCGGTTCCCGGCCCTACCACTCGCCAGCACGCGGGCGCAGGGCGCAAGAGCCCGGCGCGGTGCGCCCACGCAAATTTTCGCAGGATGGCTGGGTGCTCAATGATCCGATCGCGCTGCACCTGCCGTGCTGCAGCGCGAGAGACGCCTTGACGCCGCGGTCGGGCAGGGATGCGTCGCCGGCCCTGGAACCAGCGGCCGATGTCGCCGTTATTTCGCTTGAGCGGTTTGTTCCGTTTGAACCTTGGGCCGCTGGCGCAGACTTAACCACCAGAGGCAAACCCCAGGAGGCGTTCATGACCCACTGGCACGATACGATGGTTGACAGGCCGGAGACCGATGGTGCGGTTTACGCGACGGGCTGGACGATTTCCGGTCTGGCCGTGCTCGGGACCGTCATTGCGGTCTGGATTCTCGGAATTTGATAGCGACGACGTGCTTGCGCTGAGCCCCGCTCCGGGGCCGCGTTCGATCGGATGCCCGCTATCTCTGCACCATCCGCTTGCCGCCGGTTGCGAGCATCCCCAGCCTGCGGCCGGTCAAGAGGCCGAGAACCACCAGCAGGCACCAGACCGGAATCAGGAACAGGGTCAGGATGCCGGCTTCGTCCGGCTCGGTCTGCAGCAGCCATTTGACCACGCCAACCGGCGCAAACAGCCCAATCGCGCCTCCGGTCAGGCTGATAATCCAGACGATCAGCTTCTGAGCGGTCATCGGCACAATCCGGCAATCGGTTCGCGCAAACTGGTCGGCATTCGGGCAAGCAAGCGGGTCATGGTGGACGCACAAGGGATCGAACCTTGGACCTCTCCCGTGTGAAGGGAACGCTCTCCCGCTGAGCTATGCGTCCGGGATTGTCGTGTAGAATCAAAGGCCGGCAATCCGGCGTCGGATCGGAGCAACGACGCCGTCAGAGCCCGCGATTTACGAAGGGCGGGGTACCGGTGTCAAGCTGTCAGGTCGAATCCGAGCGGGAATGATCAGCCCGGCTGGCGGGCACGGGAGGCGTGGGACTGCAGCGCCCGGATCCGCTCGGCCAGCGTGCCGCCGCCTTCGGAGACGCCGGTATTGGTGCTGGCGCCATTGGCGGGTTTCGCGGCCCTCGGCGGGGGCGCCGGTTCCGCGGCCAGCATGGCCTCGATCGGTGAATTCGGGCCCTCCAGCTGCATCGCGAGCTTTGCCACTTCGGCGGCGATATCGTTGATGCGCTCGCGCAGCAGCGCATTTTCCATGCGCTCGGTCGCCCATGAGCTCTCGGCCTGCTGCTGGATCGCGTTGATGTCGCGCTGCAGCTTGGCGCGTTCGTCGCGCGCGATGCGGAGCTGCTCCTCGACCGCGGCTTTCTCGGCCTTCAGCTTTTCCAGCGCCGGCCCCCTGCCGCTGTTGGCGGCGGCGAGTTCGCCCTGCAGCGCCGTCGCGGTGGCCTCGGCGGTTTCCTTGGCCTGGCGCAGCTGGTTGTTCTCGAAATCGCGCTCGGCCAGCAGCTTGCCCTGGGTGGCGAGCCGCGCTTCCAGGTCGTTGACGCGGTTGCCGAGCATCTCGGCTTCCTTGACCTGCAGGATCAACTGGCGGTCGAGATCGGTGACGCGCTGGCTCAAATTCTCGACGCGGCCGCGCGCCTCGACCAGTTCGCGAGAAGCCTTCTCGAAATCGCTGCGTTCCTGATCGAGCCGGATCTGCGTGGCGGAAAAATCCTTTTCGGCTTCGCCGACGCGGCTCCTGAGCGCCTCGATCTGGGCGCGCACCGTCACCAGTTCGACCTGGCGGCTGTCCGCCGTCATCGAGCGGTCGGACAGTTCGGCGTTGAGTTTCACCAGTTCGAGCTGCTTGTCCTTGAGCGCCTGCTCGGCGTCGCGCAGCGACTCGGTCTTGGCGGTAAATTCCTCTTCGGTCGCGCGCAGCTGTTCCTTGACCGCCTTTTCGCGCGCCTCCAGCGAAAAGATCGTGGCGTTCTTCTCGCCAAGCTCGAGCTTCATGCGGTTGATCGCATCGGATTTCTTGCCGAGTTCGGCGAGCTGA
>CALROE020000049.1:0-10319 GCA_943369715.1 Bradyrhizobium ivorense | reverse complement strand
TGTTGGCACTTCGGCGTGGCAATCTGCGGGCAGCCCCAAAAAGACTTTGGTCAGGGAGATAGATCATGCGGATCGCAGTAGTCGGCGCCGGCGGAGTCGGCGGCGGATTTGGCGCCGCGCTGGCGAAAGCGGGAGCCGATGTCAGCTTTCTCGCGCGCGGCGCGCATCTGGCCGCCATGAAGAGCGCGGGCCTGAAGGTGCTGAGCCCCCGCGGCGACACTCATCTGGCGCCGACCAAGGCGACCGATAATCCCGCCGGGATCGGCCCGGTCGATATCGTGCTGTTCTGCGTCAAGCTGTGGGACGTCGAAAGCGCCGGCGAAAGGATAAAGCCGCTGATCGGCCCCGGCACCGCGGTGATCCCGCTGCAGAACGGCATCGACGCGCCCGAGCGGCTGATCCCGATTTTGGGCGAGCGCGCCGTGATGGGCGGGGTGGCGCAGATCAGTGCCTCGATCACCGCGCCCGGCACGATCACCCAGGTCGGCACCTTCATGCGCATGATTTTTGGCGAGCTCGACGGCCAACGCAGCCAGCGCGCCGAGGATTTTCTCGCGCTGTGCCAGAAGGCCGGTTTCGACGTCACCCTGAGCGATCAGATCCTGACCGAGCTCTGGATGAAGTTCGTGCTGCTCGCCACCAACGCCAGCATCACCGCGCTGGCACGCCAGCCGATCGGCCAGCTGCGCGACGATCCCGACATCCGACCGGTCTTCATCGCCGCCCACCAGGAAGTGATCGACGTCGCCCGCGCCCGGGGCGTGGCGCTGCCGGCCAACGCGCTTGACAAAATTCTGGAGTTCAACCGCCACGCGCCGCCCACCATGAAGGCCTCGATGGCGCTCGATCTCGAACGCGGTAACCGGCTGGAGCTGCCCTGGCTCGGCGGCAAGGTCGCGGAACTCGGCCGCCAGCTCGGCGTGCCGACGCCGACGCACAGCGTGATGTATGCGATGCTGAAGCCGTATGTGATGGGGAAGACGGGGTGAGCGTCTCGCCCTGACTTCCGGCAGGATCGCTCACCCGAGTTCGGCGCCGCCTTGCGGGTACGATGCCTGACTGATGTGAGGATCCTCCTGCGCGACTGCCAGCGATTGGCGGGGATCGGCGATCTCACGGCTTGATCCCGATCAACGCCACGGCACCGAGGGCGTCCACATTCGCACATAGCGGCAGTTGCGCGCGTGCCGGCGCGCGGTTCATGGCGTGGCGCGGGCAGATGAATTGAAAAGAGAACGGACATGAAGCATGGCAGGCCCCTCCTATCGATGAGCATCCTGGCACTCGGCACGGCGACTGTCCTGGCTTCGCACGGCACGGAAGCCAGGTTCGGCGAAAATGCGACCGGGCCAACGGCACAGCAGGCGATCGGTCCGCAACCCCCGATGGACGGCAGACTGGCCGCGGCGAAACGAAAATCATCCGGGCAGGAGATCCGCAGCGTGCCGACCACCCCCGAGTCTCCGATTCCGAAGAAGAAGAAAGCCAGCAAGCAGAAGAAGAAAATCGCCAGGCCGCTCCCCGGCTAGAAAATACCTGCGGTTTGATCCTGCGCAAGGCGGCCGGTCCGGTCCGGGATGAGATTTCATCCCAAAGGCGGGCTGATCGATGCGGCGAAGGCTGACTTTCATTGCTTGCAGCTTCGCGGCTGGGCTGGTCCTCGCCGCGGGCATCGCGCTTGCCGCCGACGCGCCGCAACCGGGCCAGTGGGAGATCGCCAGCAAGACCGAGCGCAATGGCGTCGTGAAGACGCGGCCGCTTCGCACCACCTGCATGACGCCGGAGAAGGCGCGCGATTTCGGCGCGAAGTTGCAGCGTGACCTCATCACCGCGACCGGCACCTGCAAGAGCATCGAGCCGCGAAAGACCGACACCGGCATGAGCTGGAGCATCACGTGCGCGCCCGAGATGCCGCTGCGGGCGACGGCTTCCTACGCATTCGACGGCGCACAACGCTACGTCGCGACGGTGAAATCGGAGACCAGTTTCGCCGGCAAGACGCTGGCCTCCACCCTGACCATCGAGGGACGGCGCATCGGGGAGTGCCCGAAATGATCGGCCGCGCGCTCAGGCCGGGGCGGATCGCGGCGGCGCTGGAGGCCATTTTCGTCGTCGCCGTGCTGGCGTTCAATCCGGCGCCGGCGCGCGCCAGCGACGCCGGCGACTGCGTCGCCAGCCTCGCCAAGGCGGCGGTCTCCGCAGCGGAGCTCGAGGCCGCCTATGACTTTCTCAGTCATCCCGAGAATATTCCCTGCATGGGACTGCTGGCCGACCCGAGCCTGCAATTCCAGGCCATCGTCGCGACGCTGATCGTGATGAAGCAGGCCGGCGTCTTCCATTCGGCGGACGAGTGCAAGAACATGATCCCCAAGATCACCGCCGAGGTGGTGCTCGAGGCCGCCGACAGGCTCGGCATCAGCATCCCCGACGATGTCAGGAAAGACAGCCAGAAACTCGCGCAATGGATCACCGACAACGCGCTGGGTAAGGTCGTGACCCAGGAGATCGGCTGCGGCTGTGCTGTGGCGGTCTACGGCATCGAGGGGTTGGAGAAATCGCTGGCCAATCTGAAGGCGATGGCGGAATCCTGCGGCGCCGTGCTGCAGGAAATCGCCAACGTCATCGCCGAAGGCGTCAAGGGCGCGCTGACGGCGATCGAGGATTTCATCAACGGCTTCGTCGATGCCTTCGAAGGCGTGATCGATGCGATCGCCGGCGGCGACGATCTGCCCACCACCTCGGCGCCGCCGAAAGGCGATGTCGCCTGCTATCCGCCGAGTATGGCCTGGTGCCTGCCGGACAGTTCGTACTGTTCGGGTTCGGATCCGGCCCCCGCCTCCTATTACAAATGTCCGGCGGACCTGAAATGCACCTGCCAACCCGGACCGGGCGGCAAGCCGCAGCTCTGCGCCAGTTTCGATCCGTCGCAGTCGACCTGTCCGGTCGGATCGCAGTGCGCCGCCGATCCCGCCTGGCTCGCCTGGCACAACGCCACGCCGATGGGACTGAAGGACCCGTGGAACGCCAACAACTGGCGCACCTGGCTGAAATGCATGCCGTGCGAGGGCGTCGCCAACGCCGTGCCGCTCACAGCCGGCGTCTGCGGTTGCGCGGCCGGCTACCAGCCGGCCTACCAGTTCGGGCCTTCGGGCAAGAAGACGCTGACGGCGTGTCTCTGTCCGGCCCCGATGCAGGAAGGCTTCTTCTTCGGAAGCAAGAAGTCGTGCCAGTGTCCCTCGCTCGGTCAGGTGCCGCGCACGAGCAACGGCAAGCTGGTGTGCGGCTGTCCGGATAATTATCAGCTCGAGGGCGGACTGTGCCGGGCCTGCACCTCGACCGAAATCTACGATGCCAAGCAACTCGCCTGCGTGCATTGCCCAGTCGGCCAGAAGCCGAATCCGCAGCGCGGCAGCAACACATGCGTCAATCTCTGCAAGCCCGGAGAAATCCTGCAAGGCAGCGGCTGCCAGGCATGCCCCGCCAATACCTATGCACGATACATGATCGGCAGCACCGGCTCGTGCGAGCCCTGCCCGGCCGGCTCGACCGCCAAGCCGGGATCGACAGCCTGCCTCGCGCCGCCGGTCTACACGCCACCGCCGCCGAAATCGACGCGGCCCGCGCGCGGGCGGCCCGGCAGGCCCGATTTCGGTGTCGCGCCGCGGCAGCCGTCCGCCCCGCCGGTAGTGCGCCCGCCGCCGCGGCGGCCGCGCCCGATCATCGCGCCGGTACAGCGATTGAAACAGACGGCGCGGCCGCCCTTGCGGCAACTCGACAAGCAGCGTTGAGGGCTGCGGCGTCCTGCATGCCCGTTGCTAAAGACCGGCGGTAAAACGCGGGCTAGCAGAATGCAGTCGCGGATATCGTGCAAGGTCAGATGAGCCTTGCGCTTGCCGGGCTTGGCGAGGAACGCCGGTTTCGCGTGCGCGAGACTCCCGACTGGAAGAAGCACGCCGCCGACCTCGAAGCCGAGATGCTCAAGCGCGGGATGTTTTTCGAGGTCATCGACTGGTCCGAGCATCAAGCCACCCTGCCGTTCGATCGCTGACGCCGCCAGAACGCGGCGCTCCGAACCAGGCATGCCGATTGAAAAGCCGGTCTTCTCCAGAAACAGGATTGAACCAGTTGGCCTGCAAGGCGTTATCAGCCATGCCCCGGCCGAATCCACCGTTGACTGGTCCCATGAGCGTGCAGCCCGTCGAACATGGTTCGATCACGCCGATGCAATCGCGGCCGATGCCATCGGAGACCAACGAGAAGCCGAAGAAGGCCTCGAAGAAACAATCCACCAGGGCTGACGCGGTTCGTATCGCGAAGGCGAAGATCAGCCGGCGCGGTTCGCTGAGTAAACAACGGCAGGCGCTGAAGGGCTAAGCCGGCGAAACGAATTCGGCTGGCTTGCCCAAGACGAATTTCGTCGACTTCCCTTGGTCTTCCCTTGGACTTTCCTTGCGCAAAGGCGCATCTTTCCCGCCGTTCGACGCCGAACTCCAAGGCAGCCCGCCTGGACCCGCAACCATCGAGGCGACCCGCATGCGCGATCCCGCCGTCACCTTCCTTGTCATCCTCGTCATCGGCATTGCCGCCGGCTTGCTGTTCGACCGGCTGGCGGGGCCATCATGGCTGGCCCGTCAATTCTCCGGATCAAGCCGCGGCATCATCACCAGCGCGCTGGTGGGAATTGCCGGCGCGTTCATCGGCTATCACGTCGCGGTGCTGCTGGCGCTCGGCAGCGGTCTGGTGATGGCGGCGATCGCGGCGGCGCTCGGCGCGGCCGCGGTGCTGTTCGCCTGGCGAATGGCCAAATAACCGCGTTTCGCTGTCCGGCGTCGCAACCGAAACGCGCTGGCCGGCTTCGCCGCAAGAATACGTCGCTTGGATCAAACGGAAGAAGGCCGCAGATTTCTCTGCGGCCTTCTTCGGGTTGTCGTTGATTGACTGTCACCGCGCGCTTGCCAGCGCGGGCCGACGCCGACGCTCGAACCGTTCTTGTAGTAGCCGTCGTCATAGTAGCCGCGGCGCTCGATGTAGCGCTCCCGCGGCGCGCAGGTGTTGCAGGAATCCTCGACCACGACGCGGCGCTGGCCGCGTTGCCGCCAGCAGCGCCCGCTCTCATCACAGACCATGCGGACGTTTTCGATGCCGTTGTCGGGCACGACCGAATGTTCCGCAGTTTCCCCCGTTCCAAACCGAAACCCGCTCTCCGTAGAACTGCGGAGCTGTTCATGTATTCGTTAAGTCCCCGGCAATGTCCGCTCCCCGACACCGATACCAAACCTAAACGTTCCTCACGTAGCGTTGCACGTCTAACCCCGGACGAGGTGAATGAGTCGCGCAGTTTTGGCAGTCAACGAGGACCGATCGGGCGCGAGGGCGTTGCCGCCCGACGTGGCGCGGCGGCGACTCGGGCAGCGCCGCGAGATGCTCGTGCTTCAGGCCATGAGCTATCTGCTCGGCGATATCGTGCTGTGGATCTACGCCTATGCCGGCACGATCCCGATCGCCATCCCCGTGAGCTTCCTGCTGTGCGGGATCGGCCTCACCGGACTGTTCGCATCGCTATCGGAATTCGGCGTCAGCGACCGGTTCGAGGATCATTTCCTGACCACGCCGCAATCCGCCTCGAACATCGTGCTGCAGCTCGGCTTCCTGCTGGCCGCGCCCGAGATCGGCTATCTGTTTGTCAGCGTGATGTTCGTGATTTTCGGATTTGCATCGCTGCGCATGACGTCCCGGGAAGCGATCATTCTGTGGGCGCTGACCGGTGCCGCCGTCGCCGCGATATTCCTGTTGCAGAAAACCCCGATCGCGCTGCCGATGGCGACATCGGCAGAATGGCTTGCCGCGGCCTTTTCATTTTTCGTGACGATCGGCCAGTGCGCCTATATCGGCCTGTTCGGAAGCACGATGCGAAAGACGCTGCATCAGCGCACGATCGAGCTCAGGCTTGCCTATCTGCGCATCGAGGAACTCGCGCAAACCGATGAACTGACGGGATTGCCGAACCGTCGCAGCATCGTGAAGATGCTTGACGACGAAATCGCCCGGAGCCATCGCGGCACGCCGTGCTCGGTGGCCATGATCGACATCGACTGGTTCAAGCGCATCAACGACGGCTATGGCCATCCCGCCGGCGACGAGGTGCTGCGCACCCTGGCGATCACGGTGTTCGCCAACATCCGGGCCAATGACCGGTTCGGCCGCTATGGCGGCGAGGAGTTCCTGCTGGTGCTGCCCGACACGACCCGCGACCAGGCGGGACCGATCGTGGAGCGGCTGCGCGTGATGATCGCGGAGCTCGACTGGAAAGCATTCGAGATCGACATGGCTGTGACGATTTCCGCCGGCCTTGCGGCACTCGCGCCGGATGATTCCTCCGACGCGGTCCTGGCGCGCGCCGACCGCGCGCTCTATGCCGCCAAGGCGGGTGGCCGCAACCGGATCGCCACCGACCAGCTTTGAAAAAGGCCGGCCCTGCCCCGGCTTGATGCCGGCGTCGGTGGCCCTGGCGTCATCTCAAAAGCGATATCCAGCGTTCCATGCATGAACAGTTGGGTTTCGCTTGTGACATTTCCGCTACATCTGTTTCGGCGCGTGCCCATTACACTGATTCTGCGGATTTCATCGAAAGATTCTGGCTATGAAAAAATTCCTGATGGTCGCCGCTGTTGCTGCGTTTGGAACCGTTGGCGCCCAAGCGGCAGACCTCGGCGCGCGGCCCTACGCCAAGGCGCCACCGGCCGTGGCGATGGTCAGCGACTGGAGCGGTTTTTATGTCGGCGGCAACATCGGATATGGCTGGGGTGAAAACACAAATCCAATCCTGTCCGTTATCAATCCAGGTAACCTGGGCGGCTTTGGGTCTTTTCTCACGACCGGACTTCCAGGCCTCTCCAGCGGGAATTTGTTTCCGAATCTCAACCCGTCCGGCGTGTTTGGCGGCATCCAGGCTGGTTACGACAGGCAGTACGGCAATTGGGTGCTGGGCGCGGTAGCCGATATTCAGGCTTCGGACTTCAGCGCCAACCGCCTTGTCGTCACGCCAGCGGTTACTACCGGCGCTAATGCCGATGAGAGCCTGTCGGCGAAAATCAGCTGGTTCGGAACCGTCCGCGGCAAAGCGGGCGTTGCGATGGGCGATTGGATGGCCTACGGCACCGGCGGCCTCGCCTACGGCAACACCGAAAGCAGCATCCGCTTCGCGTGTACTGTCGGCGGCGTCGGTTGCGGTGCCTTTGCTTTCGCAGGTAGTTCGTCGAGCGTCAGGGTGGGTTGGAGTGCGGGTGCGGGCATCTCCCGGAAGTTCGCCGGCAACTGGATCGTCGGGCTCGAGTATCTCCACGTCGATCTTGGCCGCACCTCGGTGACGGCATTCGACACCACCGGGGTCTTCTCCACCACGACGATCACGGAAAGTCAGCGTTTCGCCGAGGACATGGTTCGGCTCACCGTCAACTATAAGTTCGGCGGCGCGGTCGTCGCCAAGTACTGACTTTTTGAAGGTCCGTAGAACGGCGGGTCACGCCGGAGCCTGTCATCGGGCTGCGCCTTGCGCGGCTCCGTGGGGCTAACCGCGCCCCACGAAATCCACGAAGATCAGCCCTTCCCTTCAATCACCTCCAGCACCACCGGCGGTGACATCGGCAAACTGTAAAAGCGTTTGCCGAGCGCGTTGTGGATGGCGTTGGCGACCGCCGCCATCACGGGGACCAGCGGCACTTCGCCGACGCCCTTGACGCCTTGCGGATGTTTCGGATTGGGCACTTCGACCATCACGCAGTCGAGCATCGGCAGGTCCGAACATACCGGCATTCGGTAATCGAGGAAGCCGGGATTATCGACCTTGCCGGCCTTGTTGTAGATGTACTCCTCGTTGAGCGCCCAGCCGATGCCCTGCGCGACGCCGCCCTGGATCTGGCCCTCGACATAGCCCGGATGAATGGCGCGGCCGACGTCCTGCACGGCGGTGTAGCGGATCACGCGGACGATGCCGAGTTCAACATCAACCTCGACGTCGCAGATGTGAGTACCGAAGCCGCCCTCGGCGCCTTCGGTATTGAGCTGCACGCCGGCGCCGATCGGCCCGCCCATCGACGGGGCCTTGGCCGCGAGTTCGGCCAGCGTCAGCGGTTCGAACTGGCCGGCATTGGGGCTGGCCGGATGCGCCGCGCCGTTTTCCCATTTCACCGCCTCGGGATCGATGTCCCAGATTTTCGCGGCGCGTTCCTTCAGCGTGGTGATGATCTTGTCGGTCGATTGCGTCACCACGATCGCGGAGGCGAACAGTACGCGGCTGCCGCCGGTCAGGTTCGAGAAGCCGATGGTGGCGGTGTCGCCGATCAGCACCGACACCCGCTTGTAGTCGATGCCGAGCAGCTCGGCGCAGATGTTGGCGATCGCGGCGCGCGAGCCGCCGACGTCGGGGTGGCCCGTGGTGACGACGACGTTGCCGTCCTCGGTGATATTGACCTGCGCCGAGGACTCGCCGCCGGCGTTGAACCAGAAGCCGCTGGCGACGCCCCTGCCCTGCCACTTGCCGAGCGGCGCGGTGTAATGCGGATGCGACTTCGCCGCTTCCAGCGTCTCGATGTAGCCGATGCGCGGAAACACCGGGCCGAACGCGGCTTTTGTGCCCTGTCTGGCGGCGTTCTTCAGACGCAATTCGAGCGGATCCATCTTCAGCGCTTCGGCGAGCTCGTCGAGCACGCACTCCACCGCATAGGCGCCGATCGGCGCGCCCGGGGCGCGGTAGGCCGCAACCTTGGAGCGGTTGGACAGCACGTCGAAGCCGACCGACAGCACGTTCGGGATATCGTAGGGCGAGAAGCTGCAGCCGACCGCACCGCGGATCGGCGAGCCCGGCAGCGCGCCGGCCTGCAGGTAGAAGGTGCCTTGCGCGGCGACGATGGTGCCATCCTTCCTGGCTCCGATCTTGACCGTGCTCTTCGAGCCGGAGGTCGGACCCGTCGCCCGCATCACCTCCTCGCGGGTCATCACCATCTTCACCGGGCGGCCGGATTTCTTCGCCAGCAGCGTCGCCAGCGGTTCGAGATAGATGATGGTCTTGCCGCCGAAGCCGCCGCCGATCTCGGCCGGGATGGCGCGGATGTCGCTCTGCGGAATGCCGGTCAACAGCGCCGTCATCGCGCGCACCATGAACTGACCCTGGCTCGAGCTCCAGATCGTGGTCTTGTTGTCGGCGCTGACGCTGACGAGGCAGGCGTGCGGCTCGATATAGCCCTGGTGCACCGGGCGGGTGGTGAAGCTGCGCTCGACGACAACTTCGGCCTGGGCAAACCCTTCGGCGACGTCACCCTTCTTGACTTCCAGCCTGCCGCCGATGTTGGACGGCTTGCCCTCGAACTTCAAGAAGTCGTGCAGGATCGGCGCGTCCGGCGCGAGCGCGTCGTCGATCTCGATCACCCACGGCAGCACTTCGTATTCCACCTCGATCAGCTCGCAGGCTTTGGCCGCGATCGCCTCCGTGGTGGCGGCCACCGCCGCGATGGGGTGGCCGGGGAACAGCGCCTTTTCGCGCGCCATCACGTTGCGGCACATCCAGCGCATGTCCTGGATGCCGAGCATCACGGCGCCCTTCTCGATCGTGAAATCGACGATGTCGCGCGCCGACACTACCGCCTTGACGCCGGGCAGCGCCTCGGCCTTCGAGGTATCGATCGAGATGATACGGGCATGCGGATGCGGGCTGCGCAGCACCTTGCCCCAGATCATGCCGGGCATGTTGGTGTCGGCGGCGTAGGCCGCGCGGCCCGTGACCTTGTCGGCGCCGTCGGGCCGGATCGTGCGTTCGCCGATCCACTTGTTGTTGGTTACGACGTTCATTGTGCAGTCCCCCGCATGTCATCGGCGGTTTCCATCACCGCCCGCACGATCTTGTCATAGCCGGTGCAACGGCAGAGATTGCCGGCGAGCCAGAACCGCACTTCTTCCTCGCTCGGCGTCGAATTCTTCTTCAACAGCGCATCGGAGGCGATCAGCATGCCGGAGGTGCAGATGCCGCACTGCAGGGCCGCGATTTCCAGGAATTTCTGCTGCAGCGGATGCAGCGTGTCGCCATGGGCCATGCCCTCGATGGTTTGCAGTTGGTGGCCTTCGGCCTCGACCGCGAGCATCAGGCAGGAGCAGACCAGCCGGTCGTCAAGCGTGATGCTGCAGGCGCCGCAATCGCCGGAGGCGCAGCCTTCCTTCGAGCCGGTGAGACCCAGCGGCCCGCGCAACGCGTCGAGCATGGTGTCTGACGGCTCGCAGAGAAACTCCATCGGCTCGCCGTTGATGGTGGTGGATACGTGCAGCTTTGC
>CALROE020000048.1:0-10320 GCA_943369715.1 Bradyrhizobium ivorense | reverse complement strand
GCAAGGTGCAACTGGGCATAAGTTCCGCATCCCATATCCCGGGCCACAGCGTCAGCGTGGCGCTTCCCGCAAGCGGGGAGCGGGCTTACGGCAGCACTTCCTTGCGTTCGGCGAGTTGCGCGTCCATTTCCGCGCGCTTGTCGTCCAGGAGGCCGGCGGCGGCGGCCTCGATCACGGTGTAGAGTTCCTGGGCGTCGCTGATCCGGGTTACCGTCACATAATTCGCGCCGGCCGCGTACAGATCGGCGACGTCGGCCAACAGGTCGGCGGTGGCGACGATCTTGGCGGTCGGATTGAGCGTGCGAACGTGGCGGACCAGCTTTTCGTTATCGGCGCCCTTCAATAGCGAGTCCGGCACACTCAGGATGATGAGCTCGGCCTTGCCAACGCCGGCATGCACCAGGGTGTCGACGTTGCTGATGTCGCCGTAGATCACGTGCAGGCCGCGATCCGCCAGGGTGCGGAACACGTTCGGATTGAAATCGATGACGGTAAGCTGATCGAGAAACACCGGATTACGCCGCTCGATCTCGCTCAGCAGCGCGCTGGCGGCTCGGAAGAAGCCGAGGATCACCACCCGCCGCGCCTCGCCGTGCCCCTCCTCGTGGCCGGCATCACGCGCATGGACGTGATCGAGATCGCGGATCCCGATCCGTTTCAAGGGACCGATCGAGGCCCGCGTGATCTGGTCGCTGCGCATGATCGCGAACGTGCTCAGCACCGCCAGGATCACGAAGGCGAACGACACCGCGCTGGCGGTCTGGGTCTGGATGTGCCCGGCGACGACGCCGGTCTGGATCACGACCAGCGAGAATTCGCTGATCTGAGCCAGGTTGATCGCCGGCAGCAGGCTGGCGCGCAGTCCCTGCTTCATCAGGTACAGCGGCGTGAACGTGGTCGCCACACGGCTGATCACCGTGAAGGCCGCGATGACCAGCGCGAGCCAGATCACTCCCATGCTGGGGATCGGAATCGTCATACCGAGCGCGACAAAAAACAGCGTGATGAAGAAATCGCGCAGCGTGGTGACCTTGGCGGTGACATCGAGCGCATAGGGAAATGTCGACAGCGACACCCCCGCCACCAGCGATCCCATTTCGCGCGACAAATGCAGCCGCTCGGCGATCTCGCCGATCAGGAAGCACCACGCCAGCGCCCCGAGCAGGATCAGTTCCGGGCGGCGCGCGATCTGGTGAAACAGCTTTGGCAGGACATAGCGGCTCAGCACCAAAGCGGTCGCCACCAGCACGCCGACCCGGATGACCGAGAGCAGGATCACACTGACCTGGAGGTCGGCGAGGCTCGGCTGCACCGCCAGGAACAGGATGGCGAAGATGTCCTGCAGCACCAGCACGCCGAGCGTGATGCGGCCGGGCAGCGTGTCGAGCTCGCGCTTCTCGTACAAGACCTTGACGATGATGACCGTCGAGGAGAGCGCACAGGCGATGGTGAGATACACCGTGTCGAAACCGCCGAGGCCGATGCCCATGAAAAACACGACGCCGAGCAGGCAGGCGCCGACCAGCTGGCCGCCGGCGGCAAACAGGATCACCCGGCCGGCCCGCACGATCTTCTTCAGGTCGATTTCCAGCCCGATCATGAACAGCATGAAGATCAGGCCGAGTTCGGAAATGACGCTGATCGATTCCTGCGACTTGACCCAGCCCATACCGAATGGACCGATGACGAAACCGGCGATAAGGTAGGCGAGGATCAGCGGCTGGCGGAAAAAATGGGCCAGAAGGCCGATGCCCCAGGCGAACAGGATGCAAAAAGTGATATCGCGAATAAGTTCGTGCATAAATCCGGCCTTCCCCTCGCCGCAACCTAAAGGCCGGGGCGTCAACGTCAAACAAGTAATGTGTCGCATCCGGACCGACCGGTTCTTTCCCGCGATTCTGGCAGGCTTGTCGATCACCTCCCGGCCCCGCGGCGCAAGTCCGGCCGGCCGCCGTCGGACCGAATTTCGCCGGTTCCCCGGGCACGCGGCCCTGGGAAGCCACGGCGTGTCAGGGCCTTTACGATCCGGCGCCGGCCTGTGAAGGTGACCGGCAGGAAACCAGCAAGAACCAGCCCTCCGGCAAGCCGGGATATCCGGCCAACACCCAAGAATATCAAACGGGGATGACGTCCATGACCTCAGCGCAATTCGACTTCGCACCCTTGCTTCCGGCCGGATTGCCGGCGCCGGCCGCGAGGTGGACGGGCCTGGCCAAGTACAGTTTCGTCGGCGGCAATAACGATCCCGACCAGGTCCCGGTCGATGAACTGGCCGATGCCGTCAATGCCGTGCTCAGGCGTGAGGGCAGGACGCTCGCCACCTACGGGCTTGCCAGCGGCCCACAGGGCTATCGCCCGCTGCGCGAATTTCTGACCATCAAGCTCAAGCGCGACGCCGGCATCGACTGCGCCGCCGACGACATCCTGATCGTCTCCGGCTCGCTGCAGGCGCTCGATCTCGTCAACGCGACACTGCTGGCGCGCGGCGACACCATCATCACGGAGCAGGACACCTATCAGGGCGCGCTGAACCGGCTGACCCGGCTCGGCGTCAATATGGTCGGCATCCCGCTCGACCAGGATGGCATGCGGATGGATGCGCTGGCGGCAGCCTTGGCCGACCTCAAGAGCAAGGGCATCACGCCGAAATATATCTACACCATACCGACCGTGCAGAATCCGACCGGCACCATCATGCCGGAAGCGCGCCGCGCCGAGTTGCTGAAACTGTCACGGCAATACGGCGTGCCGATCTTCGAGGACGACTGCTACGCCGACCTGATCTGGGACGGCAAGCGCCCGCCGGCGATCTACGCCATGGACAAGAGCGCCGGCGTCATCCACATCGGCTCGTTCTCGAAATCGATCGCGCCGGCGCTGCGGGTCGGCTACATCGTCGCGCCCTGGGCCATGCTGTCGCGGATGCTGGCGCTGAAGACCGACGCCGGCTCCGGCGCGCTGGAGCAGATGGTGCTGGCGGAGTACTGCACGCAGCATTTTGCCAGTCATGTGCCAAAACTCAACCGCGGCCTGCGCGCCAAGCTCGAAACGCTGATGGAGGCACTCAACGAACAGTTCGGTACCACGGCGGAATTCGAGGACCCCAAGGGCGGCATCTTCCTGTGGGTGAAACTGCCCGACAATGTCGATACGCTGAAACTCTATCAGGCGGCATTGGCAGCCGGCGTCGCCATCAATCCGGGGCCGGAATGGTCGACCGACAAGGCCTATGCCGGCAGCCGGCTGCGGCTGTGTTTTGCCAGCCCCACGCATGAGCAGATCCGCGAGGGTGTCGCCGTGCTGGCCGAGGTGTGCCGCAGGGAATTCGGGGTGCCGGAACGCATCGCGAATGTGGAAGCGCGCGCCGGACGGTGAAACGACGAGGCGCCACCGCGCCTCATTCGTTCTTGATGCCGGCGTCGGCGATCAGCTTGCCCCATTTGGCGCTTTCGCTCTGGATGAACTGCGCGAAGGCTTCGGCCGAAGACGGTGCGGGCTCGGCGCCGAGAATGCGGATCTTCTCGATCGCCGCGGGATCCTTCAGGGCTTTCACGAAAGCCGCATTCAGCCTTTTGATGATATCGGGCGGCGTAGCGGCGGGGGCGACGATGCCAAACCAGCCGACGGATTCAAATCCGCTGAGGCCCTGCTCCGAAAGCGCGGGAACGCCAGGCAGGAAGACCACCGGTTTGGCGGCGGACACGCCCAGCGCCTTCAGCTTTCCATCGAGGATCAATTGCCGTGACGCCGGGATATCCAGCACCGCCAGCGGGATGTGACCGGCGAGAACGTCGACCGAGGCCGGCGCGGTACCACGATAGGCGACGAGCTGAATGCGTACGCCGGCTTTCTGGTTGAACAGCGCCGATGTCAGATGCATGGCGGTGCCGTTACCGCCATGGCCGATCGACAGCTCGGCCGGGCGAGCCTTCGCCGCCGCGACGACGTCCGCCACCGAGCCGAAGCCCGATTGTTGCGACGCCACCAGCACGAACGGAATTTCGGCAAGCATCGTCACCGGCGCCAGATCCTTCACCGGATCGAACGACATCGCCGCCCGATTGAGATGCGGATTGACGGTCAGCACGCCGGCAGCGGCGACACCGAGCGTATAGCCGTCCGGGGCGGCCTGGGCCACCGCGCCAATGCCGATATTGCCGCCGGCCCCCGCCCGATTCTCGATCACGATCGTCTGACGCAGGTCTTCCGCGAGCAGCGGTTGCAATGCGCGGATCACGATATCGGCGCTGCCACCGGGCGGGAACGTGACGATGATCTTGATCGGCTGATCGGGGTATGCGAATGCCAAACCGGGCGCAAGCAACGGCAGGCTCAACAACGAAGCAAGAATGCAAAGGGCTATTTGCCGGGCCGCCTGGAGCATCTATCCTCTTTCCGCCATTTTCTGGAATACTGCACAGGCGAGCATCGATTATGCACGATCATCCCGCAGCGACAAGCCAGCCGGTCAAGACGCGCGTCCTGATCGTCGGGGCGGGTCCCGTCGGCCTCACGCTGGCGATGGATCTGGCAAGCCGCGGCATTGCCGCTGTCGTCGTCGAAGTCAGGAGCGCCGGGGAGCCCCCAAGCGTGAAATGCAATCACGTCTCATCGCGCTCGATGGAAGTATTCCGCCGGCTCGGCGTGGCGCCACAGCTGCGCGATGCCGGCCTGCCGGCGGACTACCCGAACGACTGCGCCTATCGCACCACAACGACCGGCATCGAACTGTCGCGCATCCCTATCCCCTGCCGCCGCGATCGCTATACCGCCACGGACGGACCGGATACCGATTGGCCGACGGCGGAACCGCCGCACCGCATCAATCAGATCTACATGGAGCCGGTGCTGTTCGCGCATGCGACCGGCATCGCCGGGCTGACCATCCTGAACCGGACGGCGTTCGAGGATTTCCATGAGACTGCCGACGGCATCGTCGCGACGGTGCGCCATCTCGACACCGACACGGCCTTTCAGATCGAGGCCGAATTCATCGTCGGTTGCGACGGTGCGCGCTCCATCGTCCGCAAGATCATCGACGCCACGCTGCAGGGCACGCCCGTCATCCAGCGTGTGCAGTCGACCTATGTCCGCGCCCCCGCGCTGCTCGGGCTGATGGACGAACCCGCCTGGATGACGCTCTCGCTCAATCCGCGACGTTGCGGCACCGTGGTGGCCATCGACGGCCGTGAAACTTGGCTGATTCACAATCACCTCAACCGCGAGGACGAGACCTTCGAGTCGGTCGATCGCGACCTGTCGATCCGCGCGATCCTCGGCGTCGGACCGGATTTCGAATACGAAATCCTGAGCAGGGAAGACTGGGTCGGCCGCCGGCTTGTCGCCGACCGGTTTCGCCGGGGACGCGCCTTCATTTGCGGCGATGCGGCGCATCTGTGGATGCCCTACGCCGGATACGGCATGAATGCCGGGATCGCCGACGCGACAAATCTGGCGTGGCTGCTGGCCGCTTGCCTGCAGGGCTGGGCGGATCCGGCCATGCTGAACGCGTATGAGGCCGAAAGGCTGCCCATCACCGAGCAGGTGTCCCGCTTCGCCATGGATATGGCCGGCAAGGTTCTGGGCCAGCGCCGGGCCGTGCCCGACGAAATCGAGCATCCGGGCGCCGCCGGCGATGCGGTTCGCAGCCAGGTGGGACAGGCTGCCTACGATCTGAACGTGCAGCAGTACTGCTGTGGCGGCCTCAATTTCGGTTATTTCTACGATCGGTCGCCGATCATCGCCTACGATGGAGCCGAGCCGCCGACCTATACGATGGCCGACTTCACGCCATCGACTGTGCCCGGTTGCCGGGTGCCGTTCTCGACCTTGCCGGACGGCCGCCCGGTCTACGACGCCCTCGGGCCGGGCTACACCCTGCTGCGGCTCGATTCGGAAATCGAGATTGCACCGCTGGTCGAGGCGATGCGCGACGGCGGGGTCCCCCTCGAAGTCGTCGACGTGCCAACCGGCAGTTCAAAGCACCTCTACGATCGCAAGCTGATTCTGGTCCGAACCGACCAGCACGTGGCGTGGCGCGGCGATGCCATTCCCGACAGGCTGCAAGACCTCGTCGATACCTGGCGCGGCGGAACGAACATTGGTTCGCCAGTCACGAAATAGACGGAACTGAACGCCGGCGCGCGGCCCGTGCGCCCGGTCCGGATTACCCGCCGACGTGAAATTCGACGTTGACCTGGCCGCTGCCGCTGGACGGAAAATAGTCGCACAGCTGCTCGGCGGCGCCGTCAAAGCCGTCCCAGCCGAGGGCTGCGAACAGCATGATGGTATCGGCCATGCCGCCCTCGCCGTTGCACTTGACGGCGTAGTCCGGCAGCATGTCGACGAATTCGCGATAGCGGCGCTGCTGCCACAGTTCGAGCACGCGCAGGTCGACCTGGCGGTTGAATTCGCTGGCCACCGACGTCCAGGCCTCCGGTCCGAGTTTCCTGTTGGGCCACAGCCGGTGCGACAGCGATCCGCTGGCGAGCACGGCCACCCGCTCGCCGGACCGGTCGATGGCGCGTCGCGTCGCCTCGCCGAGAATGCGGCTCTCCTCCAGCGAGGTGAACAGCGGCGTGGCGACCGAGACCACCTTGGCCCAGCCGTCGGGATTCATATAGTGCATCGGCACGATGGTACCGTATTCCAGCCCGAGGCTCGCGACCTTGTGCGCCATCACGCCAAGCCCGGCCTCGCCGGCCTCCTTCGCGATCGCTTCGGCCAGCGCGGTGTCTCCCGGCACGTCGTAGCGCAGATCCTGGATCATGTGCGGGGCTTCGTGGCTGGTGAACGAGCCCTGATGCCGCGGATTGGCGTTGATATGGTAGCCGAAGTTGGAGAGCCAGTGCGTATCGAACACCACGAAGGTCGAGACGCTGCGCTCTCGCGCGCGGCGGCCAAGCTCGCGCAATGCCCGCACCGCGCTTTCGCGCGCCGGCTTGAGCGGGCTGCCCTCGGCCTCCGACAGCATCAGCGATGGGACGTGGCTGACCTTGGCGGCGAGAACGAGATGTCCCATCGGCGTCTTCTCCTGTTGGCGGCTGGGTTCGCTAGTTCACACGGATCGCATGAGCGATCCGCAGCAGCAGCACGATCGACACGTTGCCCTTGCCCGCCTCGATCTGGGCCAGATAACGCTCGGAGATGCGGGAACGGCGGGCAAGTTCCCGACGCGACATGTTGCGGAGCATGCGCGTGTCGCGGACACGATCGCCGAGTTGGGCGAGAAATTCGCTTTCCGAATAGCCGAACGCTTCGCCCGACGCCGTCGCCTGGGCGGCAAAGCCGGCGGGTGTGTCCGGCCCCATCCGGGTTCCGCACTTTGTCACGATTTCAAGCCCTCGCAGCTGGCATGGTCACCAGCCGCCACGGCGCTTGCATTGATGCAAATCAAATCGGCTGCCGTCAGGCCCCCGCCCGCTCCGGGGACCGGTCGGCTCTTCCGCGCCTTACCGCACCGCGAACGGCGCCTGATAGGGCCTGCCGAACGGTACGCCGTTGATCACGGTCTGCACCGGCTTGAGCAGCGCCTTGCCGTCGCGCTTGTTGTTGCGGGTATCGACGAACGACGCCGGCCCCTCCACCAGTTCCATGACCGCGACGTCGGCGGGCGCGCCGATCTGCAGCGTGCCGAGCTTGGGCGCGCGGTTGATGATTTTGGCCGGCGTCGCCGTCGCCATCGTCACCACCTGCTCCAGCGAAAAGCCGAGCGCCATGAACTTGCTCATGACGTTCGGAAGGTACGGCATGCCCGGCGAATTGGCGGAATAGACGTGGATGTCGGAGGAGATGACGTCGGGCCCGGCGCCGCCGGGTATAGCCACTTCGGCGACGGTGAAATCAAAACTGCCGCCGCCATGACCGACGTCGAACACCACGCCGCGCTGCTTGGCCGCCAGCGCCGCCGGCAGCAGTTTGCCGTCCTGCACGATGTTGGTGAAGACGCCGGCGATGTTCGGCGCGCCGGAATAGGCATGGGTCAGCACGTCGCCGGGCCGCAGCAAATCGAGTATCGCCGACATCAACTCTTTGGTCTCGACGCCACCGATATGCACCATCATCTTGGCCGGCCAGCCGCTCATCTCGCAAGCCTGGATCGCCCGCTTCAGCGGCTCCAGCCCGTGCTTGGCGATCACATTCTCCGACATCCGCACCTTGACGCCGAGCAGGAAATCCTGGTTTTCCGCCAGCGCCATGGCGCAGGCTTCCATCTGGGCGTGATCGATGTTGTAGAGTTCGGCGACCGGGAATCCCGACAGCCCGTGATTGGCGATGTGGACGAATGCGTAGATCCGCGTCCGCGACTGCGCCACGATGTAGCGGCGCAACGCCGCGAGGTTGTTGACGCCGGCATCGCCGGCCGAAACCGTGGTGGTCGTGCACTGAAACTGCGCCAGTTCGTCGGCGGGAATGCCGATCGCCGAGCCATAGGGGTAAACGTGACTGTGCAGGTCGATCAGGCCCGGCGTCACCAGTTTGCCCGATGCGTCCAGGGTCTTCGACGCGCGCGCGGCCGGAATCTCCGTCTCGATCGCCTCGATCATGCCCCAGCGAATGCCGATATCGCGTTTGCCGCGCAGCGACTGGCTGGGATCGAGCACGTCGCCGCCCTTGATGACAAGGTCGAACTTGTCATTCGGACCCATCGCCGCACTGGCCGATGTTGTGAAGCGCGGGGACAGCGTGGCGGCGGCCGCTCCCGTTAGCGCAAGGAAATTCCGGCGTGACAATCCGGTCATGGCAAACCTCCCCCTGATATTGTTCTTATCGGCGAATGATGCTCCGGACGCAGGCGTTACGCAAGCCACACCGGCAATAGGCATTCGCCCATGCCAGACCGCGCATGGTTGCCCACATCGTGCGTCAACCGCGGCCGAACGCCTGTTCAGAATTCTCTTCGGGTTCCCCCGGAACATTCGTAGCGATGCGATGTTTTATTTCCGCTCAACCGGAGAAAAGCATGAAGAAATTTGCATTAATGATCGCGGCGCTCGCCACGATCTTCATGGCGGCGCCGTCCTCGAATGCCGACGCGCAGACCATCGTCATCAAGCGCGGCGGCCATCCTCACGGCGCTCACCACAGGCACGGCGCCCGCGCCCAGATGTACCGCCATCACCATCGCGGCTATCACCGCGGTCGCGGCCATGGCAGCAAGGTCATCGTGATCAAAAAGCGCCATCATCACTATTGAGGCGAGACGACAATGGCCCCGCAAGGGGCCATTTTTCGTTAGCAAGAGGCCATGCGACGAATTCCTACCGTTTCCGGGCTCGCGGGACGAACTCCACCACCCCGAAGATGGCCTTGTGCTCCTCGTTGGGCCGCTGTGAAAAGCCCGGGTCCAATGGATAGGTTATTTCCTTGCTGTCGGTGATGCGAGTCAAGATCTCGCTGGCCGGCCGGGCCGGACTGTTCGCAAGCAGACGATCGAAGCGATTGCTGAAACCGCTGTCGGCACAACATGTTTGAAGATTCGTGCTGATCTGCAGCGGCCCGAAGTCCGAAAAAATCGGATCAAAGGTTGATCCCTTGTCGCTTGCGCCAAGCTCGTTCATGTCTCCCGCCATGATGAGATTCATCCGCCGCAAATCGGCGGTTTTCCCGACCACACGCCGAATATCCGTTTTGAACTGCGCAACATTCCAGCTCTTGATGCAAGCCTTGTAATCGTGGGAATGACAATGCGGCATGTGCGTGATCACGAACAGTACCTTGACCGACGTCTTCTTGTTGTTGAAGTAGGCAATGTTGTACGGCCGCCCCTCTTTCCGGCACCCACCCGATACCCAGCCGTTCTGCGGGGCTGCGCGATCCGTTGAATTCACCAGCGGGTTCTGAAGATTTGATCCAGTCACCAATTCCCAATCCGCAGAATAGGCCAACTGCGTCACGTCAAACTGGCATTGACTTTGGATCATCGTCCAATTGGGCAACCCCTCGTTTTTCAGCAGGATCGAGATATCTCCATCGACGACGTCTCCATCGCCATTTTTTCCCTTCAGCTCGGACTGCTCCAAAGCGATGAAATCGACGGGAGGATTTTGTCCGACCCTGCTTCTTATTTGATAGGCAATGAGTTGAACCTGCAGTTTGAGAATTGAAGACGGCGCATCCGAAATCCATGCGCCCTGATGATTCTTGACATTGTATTGTATGACGCCGACCGGTTGCACAATCTGCTTGATTTGCGCTCTCGCGACACCTGGAAAAAACAAGGCAGCGAACAAAACATAAAGGAAAGCTCGCGACGCTATAGCCATCATTCTCGATCGAAAATTGCGGCCTGACATTTCCAACCTCCGCAAAAATCACTAC
>CALROE020000047.1:0-10338 GCA_943369715.1 Bradyrhizobium ivorense | reverse complement strand
ATCCTGCTGTTCAACAACAACATGTACGGCACCATCCGCATGCATCAGGAGCGCGAGCACCCCTCCCGCGTCGTCGGAACCGACCTCGTCAATCCGGATTTCGTGGCAATGGCGCAGGCGATGGGCGCGCATGCCGAGCGCATCACCCGCACCGCGGATTTTGCGCCGGCGCTGGAGCGCGCCATTGCGGCGGGCCGCGCGGCTCTGCTTGAACTATGCACCGATCCGGAGCAGATTTCGACGCGCACCACCATCACCAACCTGCGGGTGGCGGCCGAAAAGCGGCAAGCGCAAGGCGTCGCGAGCGAGTAGCTTCAGGATGGAAAATCGGTCTGCTTGACCTGTACCCGGTCCGCATGCAGCGACCAGTCGCAAAGCGACTGGTCTTCGCAGAATTTTTGCTTGGCCAGCTCGGCGGCATGCCCCTCGCTGTCGGCGTCGACTTCCACGATGCTCTGGCAGATTTCCGCGTGCCGGCCGTTTTCGCCGAGTACGTCCTTCATGAATCGAACGACAAATCGCGACATGGAACCTTCCCCTCGCGCACAGCGCCAAGACAAGACCACATAACTCTATCACAGGGAGATTGTTTGACCGGTATCAATAAGGCGGCATCGGCTGCCCAAGGCCTAGGCGCCGGCCGACGGCAGGCTGGCGGCCGCAATGGCGACGATCAGCTTGAGCCGGCGTCCGATCCGGGACGAAGCCGAGCGCAAGAATGAGTTTACCTGTCGCATATCGCCAATTCCTTCCGCGCCGTCCGGAACCGGAGTTCCACGAACAGCGATTGAAAGGAAAATGGCCGCGCCCGGCCGGCGTGTCGAGGGTGCGGCGAAAATAGCAACGCCGCCATCGCCCGAGCACTGGTTCACGATGGATTTATTGTCGCGATCAAGGCGGCAACGATGGAATTCTTCTCCGCGAAAAACCGGTCTGGGCGATCCGGGTCCGTCAGCCCGGCACAAACCCGAACGCCCGCTCGAAGCGCTTGGCGTAAGCCGGCCACACCTCGGGATTGATCAGGCGCGGCGGCCGCTTGCCGTCGAGCGCGCCGAGCATCTGCTCGGCGGCGATCCGGCCCATATTTGCCCGCGCCTCCCTGGTCACCCCGGCGGTATGCGGGCTGGCCAGCACGTTGTCGAACTGCAGCAGCGGATGGTCCGGCGGCGGCGGCTCCTTGTCCCAGACGTCGAGACCCGCGCCGGCGATGCGCTTGTCGCGGAGCGCGTCAAACAGCGCCGCTTCATCATGGATGAAGCCCCTCGCCGTGGTGATGTAATAGGCATGCGGCTGCATCAGCGCGAATTCGCGCGCGCCGATCATGCCGCGCGTGTCCTTGGCGAGCGGACAATTGATCGAGATATAGTCGGAGGCGCGCAAGAGGTCGTCGAGTTCGACCTTTTCGCCGCCGCGTGCGGCCATCTCGGTTGCCGAAAGGTAGGGGTCGTAGGCCAGCACCTTCATCCCGAGCAGGCCCTTGCAGAGCTCGGCGATACGGCGGCCGACATTGCCGAGCCCGACGATACCGATGGTCTTGCCCTGCGCCTCGGTGCCCATCAGGGAATTGCGGTTGACATTGGGGTCGCGCCGCAGCGCGCGGTCGGCCTCGATGATGCGCTTTGAAAGAGTGAGCAGCATGCCGAGCGCGTGCTCGGCGACGGAGTGGGCGTTGCCGCCGGACTGGTTGACCACGAGCACACCCGCCGCGGTGCAGGCCTCGACGTCGACCGGATCGAAGCCCGCGCCGTTGCTGGAGACGATCAAGAGGTTGGGCGCGCGTTTCAGCAGTTCGGCATGGGCGTGGAAATGCGGCGCCAGTTCGTCGCGCGCCGCACCGATCTGATAGGCATGCGCCTGCGCCAGGATCGGCGCGAAGACTTCCTCTGCGGTTTCGTTCTCGAGCCGGTCGAGGCGCACATCGGGCCGCGCGGCCAGAATCTCGGCGTAAACCGGGTGCGCCAGATATTTGACGTAGAACACGCGCTTGTTGTTAACGGACATTGCTGATCGAGCTTTCAGTTCGGGAAGCCATAGAGTGTCGCGGGGTTGGCGACGAGGATGCGGTGCCGTGTGGCAATATCGGGCGTCCACGCCTGAAACAATTCGAACAGATGCCCGGCATCGGGCATCTCGCCCTCGACGCGCGGATGCGGCCAGTCGCCGCCCCACACCAGGCGTTCCGGATTGGCCCGCACCAGCGCTTCATGAAACGGCCGGGCGTCGGGATAATCGGGCGCGTTGCGGCTGAGGCGATGGGCGCCCGACAGCTTGGCCCAGCACCAGCCCTCGCCGACCGCGCGCAGCAGGCTCTGGAAGCCATCGGTCTGCGTGCCGGCGCGCGCGTCGGTGCGGCCCATGTGATCGATCACGACCGGCAATTCCAGTGCTTTCAGTACCGGAATGGTTTCCGGCAGATCCTTGACGTCGATCCAGAGCTGGAGATGCCAGCCGAGCTCGGCCATCACGGGCGCGAGCGTCTGCGCTACTGACAGCGGCACGCCGCCGCGATAGTGCAGTTGCCCGTCGCGAAAGAAATGATTGAAGCGCAGCCCCCGGACCCCGAGACGATTCCATTCGCGCAGATCATCCCGCGAAACATCGGCGTCGGCGACCGCCACACCGCGCAGCCGATCGGGTTGACGCGCCAGCGCATCGAGCATGGCGGAATTGTCGCGGCCGTGCGCACTGCCCTGCACCAGCACGCCGCGCGTGAACCCGATGGTGTCGAGCATGCCGAGATATTTTTCCAGCGGCGCATCCGGCGGCGTGTAGCTGCGGTCGTCGGCGTAGGCGAACCGCGCCGCCGGCCCGAACACATGGGCGTGGGTGTCGCAGGCACCCGGCGGCGGCGGCACCTTCGGCTGGGTGACGTCGCGCGGTGGCAGGCAGGCGGGGATCGTCACCGTCATTCCGCCTTCATCCCGGAGGCCTTGATAATCGGACCCCACTTCTCGTAGTCGGCCCGAATCTTGTCGTCGAACCCTTTGGGCGAACTGCCGATCGGCACGGCACCGAGCTTGGCCAGCCGCGCCTTCACCGGTTCGGTGTTCAAGGCCGCGACGAAATCCAGCGAGAGCTTTGTCACGAGATCGGCGGGCATGCCCGCGGGTCCGAGCAGGCCCCACCAGACCTCGGTGTCATAGCCCGGCACGGCCTCGCCCATGCCGGGCACATCGGACAGCAACGGCGCCCGCGCAGCCGTGGTTACCGCAAGTGCGCGCAGCGTGCCGGCCTCGAGCTGCGGGAGCGATTCCGGGCCATTGTTGAACGACATCGCAATCTGTCCGCCCAGCAGATCGTTGATAGCCGGCGCGCCGCCCTTGTAGGGAACGGCATTGAGATCGATCTTGGCCAAGCTCTTCAGAAGTTCGCCGGCCAGATGCGTCGACGTTCCCGTGCCCGAATGGGCAAAGGACAGGCTCCCCGGCTTCGCGCGGGCCTGCGCGATCATGTCGCCGAGCGTCTTGAACGGCGAGTCGGCGCGCACCAGCAGGATGTTGGGCGACGAGCCCAGCAGCGATATCGGCGTAAAATCCTTGAACGTGTCGTACGGAATTTTCGGGTACAGCAATGGATTGGTGGCGTGGCCGCTGGCGACGACGATCAGGGTGTATCCATCCGGCGGCGATGCGATCAGCGCCTGCGAGGCGATCACCCCGCCGGCACCCGGCCGGTTTTCAATGACGACGGACTGGCCCCATTGCTTCGAAACTACCTCGCCCAGAGTGCGCGCGAGGATATCCACGCCGCCGCCGGCGGCGTAGGGCACGAAAATGCGCACGGGCTTGGATGGAAACGATGACTGCGCGGACGCAGTCGCGATCGAGGCAATTGCCGCAATTGCTATAGCCGTCAGCCCTATCCACCTGCGCATGTCGTTCCTCCCCGATATTCTTTATTTCTATGTCTCTTATCACACGCCAGCATACCCAGTGCATCGCCGGCAGATGCAGATCAGGATACGGTGCGCGCATGTTGACAATCCCCGAGATCGCGTCAAGTTTCGCGGCGATCGTAAGACAGGTCGCGATCACCATCGCGGTCGAAGGATCGTCGCGAAGCAAGGGATAAATTTGATGGCGGTTGCCGAAACACAGACAGCGCCTCAATCTTTGCAGGAGAAGAGCTGGCATGAGATGGCGCTGCAGGCGCTCAAGCGCAACGACATCCGGCTGGTGCCCTACGTTCCCGATCGCATTCTGACGACGCTGATCAGGAACATCCACGCCGATCCGTTCTTCACCACGTTCCCCACCGCGCGGGAGGAAGAGGCGGTCGGCATCGTCGCCGGCGCCTGGATGGCCGGCATGCGCGGCGCCGTGCTGATGCAGACCTCCGGCTTCGCCACGCTGGCCAACGTGCTGGCCTCGCTGGCGATGCCCTACCAGATTCCGCTGATCATGCTCGTCACGGAGCGCGGCACGCTCGGTGAATTCAATTACGGGCAGGCGCTGGTCTGCCGCACCATGCGGCCGGTGCTGGATTCGCTGGCGATGGAGCATCACACCTGCACCCGGCTCGACGAGTTCGAGTTCATCCTCGATCGGTCGATCAAGCAGGCCATCACCACGCAGGCGCCGGTGGCGCTGATCCTTTCGCCGCTGCTGACCGGCGGCAAAGTCTTCGACAAGTGAGTGAAGCCATGAACACGGCCACCAACACCCCTGCCCGCAACACCAAGGTGATGAACCGGTTCGACATCACCTCGCGGCTGGTCGCGAAGTTGAAGCACGAGGAAGCCGTGATCGGCGGCATCGGCAATACCAATTTCGACCTTTGGGCCGCCGGCCATCGTCCGCAGAACTTTTATATGCTGGGCAGCATGGGCCTCGGCTTCCCGATCGCGCTCGGCGTCGCGCTGGCGCAGCCGCAGCGCCGCGTCTTCGGGCTCGAGGGTGACGGCTCGCTGCTGATGCAGATGGGGTGCCTGACGACCATCGCGACGCTCAAGCCGAAAAACCTCACCATGATCGTGATGGACAACGGCGTCTACCAGATCACCGGTGCGCAACCGACCCCTGCCGCCGCGGTAGCTGATATCGTCGCCATCGCCGCAGCCTGCGGTCTTTCCAACAGCGTCTGGGCGGCCGACGAGGAAGATTTCGAGCGTCTGGTCGACCAATCGCTATCCGCTACCGGACCGACGCTGATCGGGGTACGCATCGACGACAAGCCCGGCGTCGGCGCCACCCGCCGCGATCCGGTGCAGATCCGGGAACGCTTCATGCTCGGCCTCGGCGTGCGGGAAGCGCTATAGGATTAGGCATTAACCAAAGTGCATCGCCACTTCGCATCTGCGGCATATCCGGACGGCAAACGTGTTATCCGGAGGCGATGACCACACTCCTCAAACTGCTCGCCTGGCTGCTCGCCGCCGCCGTGGCGTTCGCCACGCTGGGACCGCCGGGGCTGCGGCCGCATTCCGATCTTGGACAGGACGGCGAGCATGCGCTGGCCTTCGTGCTGATCGGGCTCGCGTTCGGCCTCGCCTATCCGCGGCGCCGATGGCTGACGGCAATGATGGCGCTCGCGGTTATCGGGCTCATTGAAATCCTGCAGTTCTGGGCGCCGGGACGACACGCGCGATGGTCGGATTTCGTCGTCGACGCGCTGGCCGCCTGCGCCGGCCTCGCGCTCGCGGCCGGTATCGGCTGGATCATGGGCCGATCGCGCTTCGCAAAACCGTCCTGACACGAAAAGTCCCCGCGGGTAAAAGTCCCCGCGAGGATCGATTGCTGGTCGGTCGCTCGATTAGTCGATGATCTTGAGTAACCCCGCTGCGCCTGGCGATCACCAACGACGATACACGCGATGATACCGCGGTCCGCCGCCGTAGTAGCGTGCTCCGTAGTACCTTGGTCCATAATAGGCGTAGGCGGGACGGATCACGCGCCGGACCCGGGGATAATAGGCCGGAGCGTAGTAGGTTGTGGTGTAGCCGCCATAATAGGCCGGGGCATAGCCGTAGACCGGAGCATAACCGCCATAATACGCCGGCGCATAGCCACCGTAATAGGCGGGCGCATAGCCGCCATAATAACCGTAGCCCGGGCCATGGGCGTAGGCGTTGGACGCGATGCCGCTGATCAGCGCCCCCGCGATCAGTCCGCCCGCCAATGCAGGACCAAAACCCCGTCCCCGCCAATGCGCTTCAGCCGGTGACGGAGTAGCCATGGCCGTGAAGGCGACGATGGCGGCGGTCGCTAACGCCAATACTGCTTTCCTCATGTCCAAAACCCTTCCAGTTTCTCCCGGGCCTTTCAACTGGCAAATCAGGCGAAGATTTCCCGCGAGGACGGTTACACAAAGGTCGCCGCCAAAATATAATCTTGATGACCGGCAAATTCAACAGTCACGCCGCACAGCTTGCAGACACACCCGCCAATCCTGCTCCCGACCGTGACAGCTGTCGCGTGAAGCTGCCTCGCCGCACGAAATCGCCGCAGAGTAGCATACGGGCCTAATCCTCGTTCGCCTTGAACCGCCCCAGCCCCTGCATCGCGAACGGCGCCACCAGCGCGATCAGCGCGATAGCGAGCAGCGTCGCGGAGACAGGGCTTTGCAGCAGCGCCATGGGATCGCCGAGGCTGATCGACATCGCGCGGCGCAGCTGGCTTTCGGCGATCGGCCCGAGGATCAGGCCAATGACGACAGGCGCGATCGGAAAATCAAACCGGCGCATCAAGAAGCCCATCACGCCGAAACCCGCCAGCATCGACAGTTCCACCACCGACGGTTTTGCCGCGATGGTGCCGGTGGTCGCGAACACCAGAATGCCGGCGTAGAGCCATGGCTGCGGGATCGCCAGCAGCTTCACCCACAGGCCGACCAGCGGCAAATTGAGCACCAGCAGCATGACGTTGGCGATGAACAGGCTGGCGATCAGGCCCCACACCAGTTCGGGCCGCTCGGCGAACAACAGCGGCCCCGGATTGAGTCCATATTGCTGAAAGCCCGCCAGCATCATCGCGGCGGTGGCCGAGGTCGGAAGCCCCAATGTCAGCAACGGCACCAGCGTGCCGGCGGCGGACGCGTTGTTGGCGGCTTCCGGTCCCGCGACGCCCTCGATGGCACCCTTGCCGAATTCCTCCGGATATTTTGTCAGACGCTTCTCGGTGGAATAGGACAGAAAGGTCGGAATCTCCGCGCCGCCGGCCGGCAATGCGCCGATCGGAAACCCGAATAGGGTGCCGCGCAGCCACGGTTTCCACGACCGCTTCCAGTCTTCTTTCGTCATCCACAGCGAGCCGCGCACCGGCTCCAGCTTTTCCTCGGAGTGATGACGGCGCGATACCACGTAGAGCGCCTCCCCCACCGCGAACAGGCCGACCGCCAGCGTCGTCACCTCGACGCCGTCGAGCAGTTCGGGGATGCCGAAGGCGAGCCGGGCCTGGCCGCTGAGCTTGTCGATACCGACAAGCCCGAGCGTCAGCCCGATGAACAGGCTGGTCAGTCCGCGGATCGGTGAACTCCCGAAGGTGGCCGACACCGTCACGAACGCCACGCACATCAACGCAAAATAATCTTCCGGCCCGAAATTGACAGCGAAGTCGACCAGCCACGGCGCCAGAAAGGCGAGACCAATGGTGGCGATGGTGCCGGCGACAAACGAGCCGATCGCCGCGGTCGCCAGCGCCGGACCGCCGCGGCCGGCTTTTGCCATCTTGTTGCCCTCGAGCGCGGTCGCCATCGATGCGCTCTCGCCGGGCGTGTTGATCAGGATGGCGGTGGTCGATCCGCCATACATGCCGCCATAATAGATGCCGGCGAACATGATCAGCGAACCGCCGGGATCGAGCTTGTAGGTGACCGGCAGCAGCAACGCGACGGTGAGCGCGGGACCGATGCCGGGCAGCACGCCGACCGCGGTGCCGAGCAGCACGCCGATCAGCGCATAGAGCAGGTTCAGGGGTTGGAGCGCGACAGCCATGCCGTTGGCGAGCGCGACGAAGGCGTCCATCAAAACAGCCTTTCCAGCGGGCCGGCGGGAAGGCTCAACGTCAGCAGCCGACTGAAGGCGAGATAGATCAGGGTAGCCAGGACGAAGCCGATCGCGAGGTCGGTGAGAATGGCGCGCCGCCCGAAGGCCGTCGCCGTGGTGACGAACAGCGCCGTGGTCGCCAGGATAAAGCCGCCGCCGAGGCCGATGATGGCGATCAGCAGGCCGAGCCCGCCGAGGATCAGCCACACCGCCCTGGGATCGGCGCTCTCGCGCGCCGGCAGATGGCCGCGCAGCGCCTCGACCAGATTGCCGATGGCGAGAATGCCGAGTCCGACGGCGATGACGACAGGCATCACGTGCGGCCCCATGCCGTAGGGATTGTTGGACTGCAGCTGGCTCGCATCCCATACCAGCACCGCGGCGAGGCCCGCGAGCGCCAGCGCAATGACGACTCCCGCGGGATCGACGCGCCGCGATGCCGATGCCTGCGGCAGTTCGCTCATGATTTGACGAGGCCAACCGACTTCAGCACGTCGGTGACGCGCACCGTTTCCTTCTTGAGGAAATCCGCGAACGCATCGCCGCCGAGCCAGGCATCATCCCAGCCCTTCTGCTTCAGGATGGCCTTCCAGGCGTCGGACTTGACCATCTTCTCCACGGCATCGCCGAGAGTCTTCTTCTGTTCGGGCGTGATGCCGGGAGGCGCCATCACCGAGCGCCAGTTGGCCAGCACGAGGTCAATCCCCTGCTCCTTGAAAGTTGGAATATCGACGCCGGGAATCCGCTTTTCAGAGGTCACGCCGAGCGCGCGCAGTTTGCCGGATTTGATCTGGCCGTCATATTCGCTGAGGCCCGAAATGCCCGCGGTGACCTTGCCGCCGAGAATGGCCGCCAGCGACTCGCCGCCGCCGGAAAACGGAATGTAGTTTATCTTTTTCGCGTCGGCGCCGATCGTGCCGGCAAACAACGCCGCCATCACATGGTCGACGCCGCCGGCCGAGCCGCCGGCAAAGGTGACCTTGGCGATGTCCGCCTTGACGGCGGCGGCCAGATCCTGCGCCGTCTTGAGCGGCGAATTCGCGGGCACCACGATGACCTGGATCTCCTCGGTGAGCCGCGCGATCGGCGTCACCTGGTCGAGCGTCACCGGCGACTTGTTCATCGCCAGCGCGCCGACCATCACGAAACCGTTCACCATCAGCTGGTTGCCGTCGCCCTTGGCGCCGTTGACGAACTGCGCGATGCCGACGCTGCCGCCGGCGCCCGCCACGTTGGTGACCTGGACGCTGCGCGCGACACCGGCGGCGACGAGCGCCTGCTGCATCGCCCGCGCCGTCTGATCCCATCCGCCGCCGGGCGCCGCCGGCGCCATCACCTTGAGTTCGAGTTGCTGCGCGAGCGCCGGACCGCCGGCCACGAGCGTCAGCGCGACGGCGGCGCCGAGCAGGCGCGTGTGAAATGGGATCATGGGGAGTTCCTCCTGATAGATGCGCGACAGCCGGAGTCGATTCCCGCCGCATCGTGTCATTTTGTCGCATATCATCCCCAAATGCGACCGCTGTCCAGAAGGGTGGTGTCAGTGCGCTCATGTTCCACCTGATCGCACACCCTGCGACCGTCATCCCCGCGCACGCGGGGATCCAGTACGCCGCGGGTTCTCGGTTCTATTTCTGCCGTCTCTGGGATACTGGATCGTCCGCCTTCGCGGACGATGACAGTTGTGGGTGTGGCAGCAAGCACGCCTTCGCGATCTCGCGGCTGGATACACCCGAGGTTTGCCATCAACTTCCCGCCCTCTACAATCAGAGGGCGCGGGGAATGCCGGGCGCCCGATGCGCCCGCTGCAGCGTGTGCAATGGGTAGTGGAAAAACGCACACGCGTTAGTCAGGTCACACCGGAATCACCCGGCACTCCCCGCGCAATGGTTTACGGCTTATACGTGCTCTCCTCGGTGAGCCCTGCGCTTTTGCCACCGTCATCCGCGCTGCCTTAAGCTGCGAACTTGACACCAGCCTTTGGGGTGTCAGGACCACACGATTTCGCCGTCCGCTTCAGGCACCTTGGTCAAAGAGCGCCATCCGCGTCCACCGCATCCCCGTCCCGCACTGATGACCTTGGGCAATGCCCCTCTTGAGTGGGACGGGATGGCGAAACATGTAGCCCAATTTTCATTTCTGTAAAACAGAAATATTTTTTCTCGAGGGGCTTGACACGACTTCCGATAAACCGAAGTGATTTGCCCGTCGGGTGGCTTTGAATTTATCTGAGACCTCATCCTGAGAGCCTGACCGAAAATGCGTCCAGCATTTTCAGGTACTTCTAACAGCTTGAGAATGACTCCCTTTTTCGTCATGGCCGGGCTCGTCCCGGGCATCCACGTCTTTCTTGCTCAAGT
>CALROE020000046.1:0-10358 GCA_943369715.1 Bradyrhizobium ivorense | reverse complement strand
GCGCAAGTCGATCTGCTGCAGCCGGTATTCGATCAACGGATTTGCCGTCGCGAACAGGCTGAGGAACACGAAGCAGGCGGCCAGTGGAATGATCCATGCCACCAGCGAGCTCACGCTCAGCCAATCCGGAAGCCGTCCTTTCATCGACTGCAATGCCCTGAACAAATCACCGATCAGTTGAAAGGGGCCTCGAAACGGGATGGTTGCTGCTTCGAGCAGTCGCCATGGCCAGGACGATGCTTCGCGGGCCGTGACGACGATGACGAACAGCGCGGTTGCAAGCGTAGCCACGGTCAAGGACAGCGCGTTGACGTCCTCGATCAGGGCCAGCAGGCCGGCGACGAATATGGCGGCCATCGCAATCTGAATCCTGCGCGCCGCATGCACGCGATTGCCGGCGACGCCGGCGATGCCGAGCGCCGCCAGAAACAGCGCCAGCGAGATGCCGATCTGCCAGCCGTAGAACAGCCAGTCGGCCAGCGCGACGCAGCCGGCGGCGAGCAGCAGCGGCGTGAGCAGCGGGCGCGCGGGGTCTGGAGCGATTTCGACATCGGACGCGGTCGCAATCGACATGCTGTTCATTTCCCTGAGGTGACGAGGGTGAGGTGGCGAACCTGGGGCTTGGACTTGGACTTGGGCCTGGAACGGGTCTCGGGCTTGGCGGCGTTGCGCTTCGGAAAGGCGATCACCGAGCGACGGGCGGCCGGCGTTTCCAGCCACCAGCCGTCCTTGAGCAGCCGCCGAGGCAGTCGTGAGGGTCTGAAGCTGACGATGATGATTTTCCCCATGATCCGAGCATGGGGTCCGCTTTGGCAGGGCTGATGTGCGGGATGATCAGGATTTGCGGATTGTCGTGCAGGTTTTGCGCAGACGCAGGTCGCGCGATCCGGGAGCCATCCCCGCCATTCGCCAGCGGTCGGCGATATTCGCGCCCCTTAACCAGCCGGCCAGCTCACGAAATCATGATCAGTGACGAATATTGACAATCGTCACTAGACATTCGACACTACCCTCCATGTCATCGAGGGAAGCCAGCATGTTCGCCCGTCACATTTTGTTTAGCTATTCCAAGTTCTTGGCTGGCCTCTCACTGGCCGCTGTGGCGATCGCCCTGACCGGTTGCAACGAGAAGGTGGCGGAAAAGGCTGCTCCCGGACGTCCCGTGCTGGTGACGACGGTGCAATACAAGCCGGAATCGCCCGAGCGCAGCTTTGTGGGCACCATCAAGCCCCGGATCGAGACCGATATGGCCTTTCGGGTCCCCGGCAAGGTGGCAAAACGCTTGGTCGAGGTCGGCCAGACCGTCGATGTCGGGCAACCGCTGGCCACCCTCGATGAAGTCGATCTGAAGCTGCAGGCCGAGCAGTCCGAGGCGGAATTCCGCGCCGCCACCGGCGTGCAGGCGCAAGCTACCGCTTCCGAGCAGCGCGCCAAGGATCTGCGCGCCAAAGGCTGGACCACCGAGGCGCAGATGGATCAGGCGCGCGCCGCCGCCGATGAAGCCCGCGCGCGGTTCAATCGCGCCGAGCGCTCGGTCGAACTTACCAGGAACAGTCTTTCCTATGCCACGCTGGTCGCCGACAGCCGCGGCGTCGTCACCGCGACCCTGATCGATTCCGGCCAGGTGGTCGCGGCGGGACAGACCGCGGTCCGGGTCGCGCGCTTTGCGGAAAAGGAAGCCGTGGTCGCGATCCCGGAAACGCTGGTCGGCCGCGCCAAGGAGGGCACCGCCAGCGTCAGCCTGTGGTCCGAACCCAACAAGAAGTATGCCGCGAAGCTGCGCGAGATCGCGCCCGCGGCCGATCCCGCGACGCGCACTTATCTGGCGAAATTCTCGCTGCCGGATGCCGGCGACAGCGTCTCGCTCGGCATGACCGCGACGCTGACGCTGGCCGACCCCGCCACGTCGAGCGTGGCGCGGCTGCCGCTGTCCGCGCTGTACAGCCAGGGCGGCAATCCCTCGCTCTACATCGTCGACGACAAGGGCGATCTGAGCCTGAAGCCGGTCACCGTGAAATCCTACGAGAGCAACGACGTCGTCATTTCAGGCGGCGTCGATGAAGGCTCGAAAGTCGTCGTGCTTGGCGTGCAAAAACTCGACCCGGCCCAGAAGGTCAGGGTCGTGTCGTCGCTGTCGTTCTGAGCCGAGAGGGCGTCATGAAACACTTCAATCTCTCGGGCTGGGCGGTCAGCCACCCCGCGCTGATCCTGTTCCTGGTGATCGCGCTCGGCGCCGCCGGCTTCTTCTCCTACCAGAAGCTCGGCCGCGCCGAGGACCCGTTCTTCACGGTCAAGGTGGTCAACGTCTCCGCGATCTGGCCGGGCGCTACCGCGGCGGAAATGCAGACCCAGGTCGCCGATCCCATCGAGAAGAAGCTGCAGGAACTGCCCTATTTCGAGAAGGTGCAGACCTATTCGAAGCCGTCCTTCACCGCGATGCAGGTCACCTTCAAGGATTCGACCCCGCCCAAGGACGTGCCCTACCTGTTCTATATGTTGCGCAAGAAGCTCGTGGACGTGCAGGGTCAGCTGCCCACCGGCTTGCTCGGCCCCACCGTCAACGACGAATTCAGCGACGTCGATTCCATTCTCTATATGATGACCGGCGACGGCGCCGACTTCGCGCAATTGAAGAAGGCCGCCGAAGGCATGCGCCAGCGCTTGCTCAAGGTGCCCGGCGTGACCAAGGTCAATCTCTACGGCGCCCAGGAAGAGCGGATCTTCGTCGAGTTCTCGCACGCCAAGCTGGCGACGCTCGGCATCACGCCGCAGGCGCTGTTCGATTCACTGGCCAAGCAGAACAATGTGGTGCCTGCCGGCACGGTGGAAACCTCCTCGCAGCGCGTGCCGCTGCGCGTCACCGGGGCGCTCGACGGCGTCAAGGCGGTTGCCGAGACGCCGGTCGAAAGCAACGGCCGGGTATTTCGCCTGGGCGATATCGCCACCGTGACCCGCGGCTTCGTCGATCCGCCGACTTTCGTGGCGCGGCAGGAAGGCAAGCCCGCGCTCGGCGTCGGCGTGGTCACCGCCAAGGGAGCCAACATCCTGGAACTCGGCAAGGAAGTCGAGAACGCCAGCAATGAATTCATGAGGGCGGTGCCGCAGGGCATCCAGGTCGAACAGATCGCCGACCAGCCCAAGGTGGTGGAGCGCGCCGTCGGCGAGTTCGTGCGCTCCTTCATCGAGGCGCTGGCGATCGTGTTCATCGTGATGAATGCGATGTCGATCGACCTGCACCGCATTACGCTGGGCGCGCTGATCATCGCGCTCGGGCTCCTGGTCGACGACGCCATCATCGCGGTCGAGATGATGGTGGTGAAAATGGAGCAGGGCTGGGACCGCATGCGCGCGGCGTCCTTTGCCTGGGAATCGACCGCGTTTCCGATGCTCACGGGAACGCTGGTTACGGCCGTTGGTTTCCTCCCCATCGGCTTTGCCAATTCGGCGGTCGGCGAATATGCCGGCGGCATTTTCTGGATCGTGGCGATCGCGCTGGTGGCGTCCTGGTTCGTCGCGGTGATCTTCACGCCCTATATCGGCGTCAAGCTGCTGCCCAACATCACCGTCAGCCACAACCATGATCCGCATGCGGTGTATGAGACCCGCTTCTACCGGATCCTGCGCGGCATGATCCAGTGGTGCGTCGACCACCGGGTCAAGGTGGTGCTGGCGACCGTCGCGGTGTTTGCGCTTTCCATCGTCGGCTTTGGTCACGTGCAGCAGCAGTTCTTCCCGCTGTCGGAGCGGCCGGAACTGTTCCTGCAGCTGCGGCTGCCCGAGGGCACCGCGTTCAATGTCACCGAGAAATCGGTGAAAGCCGCCGAAGGGTTGCTGAAGGACGACAAGGACATTGCGACCTACACGTCCTACGTTGGCCAGGGTTCGCCGCGCTTCTGGCTCGGGCTCAACCCGCAGCTGCCGAACGAGGCTTTCGCCGAGATCGTGATCGTCTCCAAAGATGTCGACGCGCGCGAGCGGATCAAGGCCCGGCTGGAAAAGGCGGTGGGCGAGGGTGTGTTGTCGGAAGCGCGCGTGCGCATCGATCGCTTCAACTTCGGCCCGCCGGTCGGCTTTCCGGTCCAGTTCCGGGTCATCGGCCCCGATCCCAACGCCGTGCGCGACATCGCCTACAGAGTGCGCGACGTCGTCAGGCAGAATCCCAACGTCATAGATCCGCAGCTCGACTGGAACGAGCAGTCGCCCTACCTCAAGCTGGTGGTCGACCAGGATCGTGCCCGCGCGCTCGGTCTGACCCCGCAGGACGTATCGCAGGCGCTGGCCATGCTGATCTCGGGCGCGCAGGTGACGACGATCCGCGACGGTATCGAGAAGGTCGGCGTGGTGGCCCGCGCGGTGCCGTCCGAACGGCTCGATCTCGGCCGCGTCGGCGATCTCACCGTGACCTCGCGCAACGGCGTCGCGGTGCCGCTGACCCAGATCGCGAAAATCGAGTACGCCCATGAGGAGCCGATCATATGGCGTCGCAACCGCGACATGGCGATCACCGTGCGCGGCGACGTCGTCGACGGCGTGCAGGCGCCTGACGTGACCAGCCAGATCTCGCCGAAACTGCAGGAGATTCGCGACAGCCTGCCGGCGGCCTACCGGATCGAGGCGGGCGGCGCGTTCGAGGAGTCCGCCAAGGGCAATGCCTCGATCTTCGTGCTGTTTCCGCTGATGGTTCTGGTGATGCTGACGCTGCTGATGATCCAGCTGCAGAGCTTCTCGCGGCTGATCCTGGTGTTCCTCACCGCGCCGCTCGGCATCATCGGCGCCTCGCTCGGCCTGAACATCGCCAACCAGCCGTTCGGCTTCGTGGCGCTGCTCGGGCTGATCGCGCTGGCCGGCATGATCATGCGCAATGCGGTGATCCTGGTCGACCAGATCGAAACCGATGTCCTGGCCGGCCTGTCTCGCAAGGAAGCCATCGTCGAGGCCACCGTCCGGCGCGCCCGCCCGGTGGTGCTGACGGCGCTGGCCGCTATCCTCGCCATGATCCCGCTGTCGCGCTCGGCGTTCTGGGGTCCGATGGCGATCACCATCATGGGCGGGCTGTTCGTGGCGACCTTCCTGACCCTGTTGTATCTGCCGGGTCTCTACGCGCTCTGGTTCCGCAAGAGCCTCGAGGAACGCGGCGCCGGCGAGAAAGTTGACGTTGCGCCGCAGCATGAGAGCGACAAGCAGCTTGCATTTCCGCTTGCCGAGGCTGCCGAATAATTGAACATTGATTGAGATTGAGTCCTGACATGGCGCTGGTTTCCGACCATATCGAACCCGACACACGAGAACGGATTCTCGTGGTGGCGGAGCGTTTGTTCCGCGAGATCGGTTATCAAAAGACCACCGTGGCCGATATCGCCAAGGTGCTGCGGATGAGCCCGGCCAACGTCTACCGCTATTTCGATTCGAAAAAGTCGATCCATGAGGGCGTCGCCCGCGCGCTGATGGGCGAGGTTGAGGTCGAGGCGCAACGGATCGCCGACAGCCCGGGTCCGGCGGCGTCGCGCCTGCGCGAGCTCATGAAGACCGTCCACCGCATGAATTCGGAACGCTATGTCGGCGATTCCAAGCTGCACGAGATGGTCGCGATCGCGATGGAGGAGGACTGGGAGGTCTGCAACGCGCACATCCTCTTGATTACCCAGACCATGGGCGGCGTGATCGCGCAGGGCATGGCATCAGGCGAGTTCGAGGTGACGGACCTGGAGCAAGCGGCGTTGTGCTGCTGCACCGGTATGGTGCGGTACTTCCACCCGCAGATGATTGCGCAATGCGCCACCAAGCCGGGTCCGACGATCGACCAGATGATCGATTTCCTCCTCGCCGGCATGGCGCCCCGGGGCAAATAAGCGACCATCATTCCGGGGCGATGCACAGCATCGAACCCGGAATCTCGAGATTCCGGATATGGTGCTAACGCACCATTCCGGAATGACCGAATCAAATTGCCAAAAGCCGCTTGCGCTGTGGTCCCGGATTGCGCTTCGCTCCATCCGGGCTACAAGAAGGAAAAAATAACGTGGACGCCAAAACCCCGAAAGACCTGCATTTTTACGAGCCGGCCAATGGTCACGGCCTCAAGCACGACCCCTTCAACGCCATCATCGCGCCGCGCCCGATCGGCTGGATCTCGTCGCGGGATGCCAAGGGCAACGTCAATCTGGCGCCCTACAGCTTCTTCAACGCCTTCAACTACCACCCGCCGATCATCGGCTTTTCCTCGACCTCATGGAAAGACACCGTCCAGAACATCCAGGAGACCGGCGAGTTCGTCTGGAATCTCGCCACCATGGAGCTGGCGCAGCAGATGAATGCCACCGCCGCGCATGTCGCCCGCGATGTCAGCGAATTCAGCGTCGCAGGCCTCACGGCGGAGCCATGCAAACTCGTCAACGTGCCGCGGGTCGCGGAAAGCCCTGTCGCGTTCGAGTGCAAATTGTCTCAAATCATCCAGCTGCAGGGCGCCGACGGCAAGAAGGCGCAGGCCTGGCTCATCCTCGGCGAGGTCGTCGCCGTCCACATCGACAAGGCCTTCATCAAGGACGGCGTCTACCAGACCGCGCTGGCCCACCCGATCGTCCGCGCCGGTCGCCAGGGCGACTATTTCGAGATCAAGCCGGAAAACATGTTCGAGATGAAGCGGCCGGATTGATCCGGAATCGAACGTAGCCCGAATGGAGCTCTTGCGAAATCCGGGGATAAACGCGGCGCTGTCCCGAATTTGCCATCGGCCGGCGCTTCACACCGACCCGTTGGCTCCATCCGGGCCACGGGACGGTAGCTCGGTTACACGCTTCCGGAACCGATGCGCCCCATCGCCGTTATCGATCGCTCCTGCATATTCGATCAATTTCGCTTCAATTTCAGTGCGAAGTGTTCGCGCAAATCCTCCGCTTTGCGCTAGAATGCAATCGTGTTTGGGTGAATAACGGGCAGCAAGCTGATGGCACGACCGGTCTATATTATCGACGGCAGCCGGACGCCGTTCCTGAAGGCGCGGTCCGGGCCGGGGCCGTTTACCCCTGTTGATCTCGCCGTGCAGTGCGGCCGGCCGCTGCTGGCCCGGCAACCCTTCGCCCCCACGGCGTTCGACCAGGTGATCCTCGGCTGCGTCAATGTCATTGCCGACGAGATGAACCCGGCCCGGGTCGCCGCGCTGCGGCTCGGCATGGGCGAGGCCATGGTGGCGTTCACGGTGCAGATCAATTGCGGCTCCGGCATGCAGTCGATCGACACTGCCTACCGCTATATCCGCGAAGGCAATGCGGACCTCATCCTGGCCGGCGGCGCCGAAGCCCTCAGCCACGCGCCGCTGGTCTGGCCGCAGCAGGGCGTGCGCTGGTTTGCTGGATTAGCCGGCGCCAGGGGCATTGTCGCCAAACTCGCGGCGCTCGCCAAAATCCGCCCCAGCTTTTTCAAGCCGATCATCGGGCTGGAGCGCGGGCTGACCGATCCGATCACCGACCTCAACATGGGACAGACCGCCGAAAAGGTCGGTTATCTCTTCGGCATCACCCGGGCGCAGTCGGATTTCTATGCCGCCGAAAGCCACAAGCGGCTCGCCAACGCGCAGGCGCAAGGCTGGCTCGAGGGCGAGGTCGAAACCGCCTTCGCGCGCGACGGCAGGTTTTACGACCATGACGACGGCGTGCGGCCGGATTCCACGCCCGAAAAGCTGGCGGGCCTGAAGCCGGTGTTCGAGCGGCCCTGGGGCCAGGTCACGCCGGGCAATTCCTCGCAGATCACCGACGGCGCTTCGTGGGTCATCCTGGCTTCCGAAGAGGCGGTCAAGACGCATGGCCTGACGCCGAAGGCGATGATTGTCGACAGCCAGTGGTCGGCGCTCGATCCCTCCATCATGGGTCTCGGCCCGGTACTGTCGTCGAACGAACTCCTGAAGCGCAACAAATTGTCGCTCGGGGATATCGAGACCTGGGAATTGAACGAGGCGTTTGCGACGCAGGTGCTGGGCTGTCTCGCCGCCTGGAATGATGAAAAATTCTGCCGCGAGATTCTCGGCCTCGAAGGCGCCGCCGGGCCGATCGACCACGCGAAGCTAAATGTCGACGGCGGCGCCATCAGCCTCGGTCATCCCGTCGGCTGCAGCGGCAATCGCATCGTGCTGCATCTCGTCAATGCGATGAAGCGGCTGGGAACCAAGCGCGGCATCGCCACCGAATGTATCGGTGGCGGGCTGGGCGGCGCCATGCTGATCGAGACGGTGTGATCATGGATTCGAAGATCATGGACCTTCTCGGCGACCGCGTGCTCGAACTCGGGCCGAAGCCCGAGCCTGACAGTCCCTACCGCCATTTCAAGCTGACCCGTGATGCCGACGGCATCGCTTGGCTATTGTTCGATCGTGAAGGCGCCAGCGCCAACACGCTGTCGGCAGATCTGCTGGAGGAACTCGAGACGGTGCTGGCGGCGCTGGAAAGCGCGCGACCGACCGGCCTTGTCATCCGCTCCTCAAAACCATCCGGCTTCATCGCCGGCGCCGACGTCAATGAATTTCGCGGTGCCAGCGATCCGTGGCCGGTCGAGATCGCGATCGGCCGTGCCCATGCGGTGATCGACCGCCTCGAAGGCCTGAAAATTCCGACCGTCGCCGTGATCCACGGCTTTTGTCTCGGCGGCGGCCTCGAAGTGGCCCTGGCCTGCCAGTCGCGCGTCGCCATCGAGGGCGCGCGCTTTGGTTTCCCGGAAGTGATGCTCGGCCTGCATCCCGGCCTCGGCGGCACCGCGCGTTTCACGCAGCTGATCAATCCGATGCAGGCGATGACCCTGATGCTCACCGGCAAGACCATCGACGCCCGCAAGGCAAAATCGCTCGGGCTGGTCGATGCGGTGGCGGAGGAGCGGCATGTCCGCAATGCGGTGCGGGATGCGGTGTTCGGCCGCCTGAAGCGCGCCAAGCCCGGGCCGTTGAACTGGATCCTGAACCTCGGCCCGATCAGAGGCTTTCTCGCCTCACGAATGCGCGCCGAGGCCGGCAAGGCAGCCCCCCGTGAACATTACCCCGCGCCCTATGCGCTGATCGATCTCTGGGAACAGCATGGCGACGACAAACTCGCAATGCTGCGGGCTGAAAAGACCTCGTTTGCCAAGCTGATGGTGACGCCGACGGCGCAGAACCTGATCCGGGTTTTCTTCCTGCGCGAGCAGCTGAAGAAGCTCGCCGGCGGCGGCAACAGGATCGAGCACGTCCACGTCATCGGCGCCGGTGCGATGGGCGGCGACATCGCGGCCTGGTGCGCCAGCCAGGGTCTTCGCGTCACGCTGGCCGACATGAAGCCGGAGCCGATCGCCGGTGCAATCAAGCGTGCATCGGACCTGTTCGGCAAGATCCTGCGCAAGCACACCGACATCCGCGACGCCTTGGACAGGCTGATTCCGGATATGGACGGCGAGGGCGTCCGCAACGCCGACCTGATCATCGAGGCGGTGCCGGAGAAGCTCGAGCTGAAGCAGAAGATCTATGCCGCGCTGGAGCCCCGGATGAAGCCGGGCGCGATCCTCGCCACCAACACGTCGAGCATTCCGCTGCAGGATCTGCGCACCACACTGACCAGACCGGAGCGGCTGGTCGGGCTGCACTTCTTCAATCCGGTGTCGCGGCTGCAACTGGTCGAGGTCGTCAGCCATGACGGCAGCGATCCCGGGATGCTGAAGGCGGCGCTGGCCTTTGTCGGCGCCATCGACCGGCTGCCGCTGCCGGTCAGGAGTTCGCCGGGCTTTCTCGTCAACCGCGCGCTGACGCCGTACATGCTGGAGGCGATGGTGATGCTGGACCAGAAGATCGACAAATCGGTGATTGATGCAGCAGCCGTGAAATTCGGAATGCCGATGGGGCCGATCGAGCTGGCCGATCAGGTCGGGCTGGATATCTGCCTCGCGGTCGGCGACATGCTGCGCTCGAAATTCGGCGATCAGCTGCCGCCGACGCCGGCCTGGCTGCGCGAGAAAGTGGCCAAGGGCGAATTGGGTCGCAAGACCGGCAAGGGATTTTATCTCTGGAAGGACGGCAAGGCCGACAAGAGCGCGGTGTCGCCCTCGATGCCGGAGCCGACGGAGGAAATGATCGACCGGCTGGTGCTGCCGATGTCGAATGTCTGCGTCGCGGCGTTGCGCGAAGGCATCGTCGACAATGCCGACACGGTCGATGGCGCCATGATCTTCGGCACCGGCTATGCGCCGTTCCGCGGCGGCCCGCTGAATTATGCCCGCACCCGCGGATCCGAAAAGGTGGTCTCGACGCTGCATGCGCTGGCGGATAAATTCGGCGACCGCTTCGCGCCGGACGCCGGCTGGGAAACGTTCAAGTGACCGACACCAAAGCCGGTCATGCGCCGCTCAAT
>CALROE020000045.1:0-10382 GCA_943369715.1 Bradyrhizobium ivorense | reverse complement strand
AAAAGCCGGTCCGCCAGGCACGCCTGATATTTCAAGCCCATGAAACTTGAAGGCCAGCACGCAAAGCACCTTGCGCGCGCCTCCAAAACAGCGGAAGCCAACCAACTCGGGGCAGCCCCTTGCCGCTTGCAGTTTGGTGCCCCTGTCCTGCCGTCGACTGCCTTTGAGGAGCCCGCGCGATGCTGAACGATCGAGAAAAGATTCTGACCGCGCTCCGCGAGAAGCCGCTCAAGATCTACGAGGTGATGAAACGCGCCAATCTTCCCAACGAGGAGGCCTGCCAGTCGCTGCTGATGAAAATGCGAAGCGAAGGCCTGGTCAAGTTCGACATTCACAAGGGCCGGTGGCTGATCGGCTGATCGACGCGAGCGAGAACCGCCTGACCGTTCGTGCGATCAGCCGGCTGTATCGCAAGGCACCGCTACCCCCGGGGCTGATGCAGGGGGGTTTTCTACCAACAGCCGATCGAGACTACTGATACGCCGCCACAATATCCGACACCGCCCGCTCCAGCTGTTTCGCCGTCGAGCACTGCCGCACCACGGTGCAGAAGGCGGAATAGCGCGGCATTTCGGAATCGCCCCAGCCCCAGGCCATCCGCCCCTCGGGGTTGAGCCAGACCAGCCGCTTGGATCGCTCCGAGATGGTTCGAAGAATGTCGGCGCGGGGATCGAGGTTGTTGGTGCGGGCATCGCCGAGCACGATCACCGTGGTCTTCGGCGTCACGCTGCGCATGAAGTCCTTCTCGAAATCCTTGAACGAGCCGCCGTAATCGGACGAGCCGAAGCCGACCTTCGACATGATCTCGCTCATCGCCTCCTCCGGCGATCTGGTGTCGAGGATGTCTGAGACCTCGATCAGGTGGCCGGAGAACGCGAACGAGCGCACGTCGTCGACCACCTCGTGCAGGCTGTGGATCAGCAGCAGGAAGAAATCCGACACCTGCGCCACCGATCCCGAGACGTCGCAGATCGCCACGATCTTGGGGCGGTCGCGATGGCGGCGTTTCCAGGAGGTCAGGAACGGCACGCCGCCCCAGGCGGCGTTGCGCCGCAGCGTCTTTCGCGTGTCGAGATGGCCGCGACGCTGGCGCTTCCGCGGCTTGGAGTAGCGCTCGCGCAACCGCCGGGCGATGGCGCGGATCAGCGCCTTCATCTGCTCGACCTGGCGGCGTTCGAGCCGCGCCAGCGGCGCGTTGCGCAGGATCTCGTTGCGCAGGTTTTCGGTTTCCTCGCGGCCGTACAGCACCAGCGCCTGATTGACGACCTCGCGCACGTTTTCGCGCAAGGCTTCCAGCGCCGCGGCCAGCCGTTCGGCGTCGCCGGGATTGGTCGCAGTCAGCGCGTCGAGGTCGTCGCGCAGCCGCTCGATGCCGAGCTGTTCGAGAATCCGCGACGAAAAGATGCCGCGCTGGGTGAAATAGCGGATGTCGGACAATGAAGCGGCGTTCGATGCCGCCGCCATCGCCGCCGCGATCGCGTTGCGGTCGCGCGACATCAGCATCTGCGCGAGATCGCCGAGCTCCGGCGTTGGCGCGCCCGGCCCCCCCGGCTCGTTCTCGCCTTGCGACGGATCCGCGCCCTTGCTGTCGGCAGCATCTTCCGGCGCGGTTTCTTCCGGCACCTCGGGCTGGCTGAAGAACAGGTCAAAGCAATCGCCGAGCGCCTGCTTTTCCTCCTGGCTCTTGGCCAGCGTCAGCAGCAGCGTGTCGCGCAGGATGCCGCGCTCGGCAAACCCGACATCGGCCACCGCCTTCATGGCATCGATGCTTTCCGCAGGGCTTACCCGTACGCCGGCGCCGCGCGCCGCCCGGAAGAAGCGATGCAGTTCCTCGCGCATCAGCCGAACACGCCCTGGCGGCCGGATTTGGCGACGAAGCTCGACACCTGCGGGATCGTGGTCTCGATGTCGGCCTCGTATTTCAGCAGCACGTTGAGCGTGTCCTTGACCGTCTCATGATCGAGCTCGGAAGCCTGCAGCAGCACCAGCACGCGCGCCCAGTCGATGGTCTCGCTGACCGAGGGCAGCTTCTTCAGGTCCAGTGCGCGGACCTGGTTGATGAAGCCGACGATCTGCTTGCGCAGCGTTGCGGAGATGCCGGGGACGCGGCTTTCGACGATGCGTTCCTCCAGCTTCTGCTCGGGAAAGCCGATATGCAGATGCAGGCAGCGCCGCTTCAGCGCGTCCGAGAGGTCGCGCTCGCCGTTGGAGGTCAGGATCACCGTCGGCTTGACAATCGCCGTGACGGTGCCGAGTTCGGGGATCGAGACCTGGTAGTCGCTGAGGATTTCCAAGAGCAGGGATTCGAATTCGGCGTCCGACTTGTCGATCTCGTCGACCAAGAGCACGCAGCCATTGGCCTGCTCCAGCGCCTGCAACAGCGGGCGCGGCTCGACGAATTCCTTCGAGAAGAACACGTCGCCGAAATCATGCAGCTTGCCGAGGGCGGCGGCCAGCGTGTCGGCGCCACCCAATACTTCGCCGAGCTTGTCCTTCAGGATCTGGGTGTAGAGCAGCTGCTTGGCGTACTTCCACTCGTACAGCGCCTTGGCTTCATCGAGCCCCTCATAGCACTGCATGCGGATCATCTTGAGCCCGCGCCACGCCGCCAGCGCCTTGGCCAGTTCGGTCTTGCCGACGCCGGCCGGGCCTTCCACCAGGATCGGCTTCTCGATCTTCTCGGCCAGATAGACCGCAGTCGCGATCTGCTTGCTGGCGATATAGCCGGCTGATGCCAGCCCGCGGGTGACGGCTTCGATCGAATCCGCCGGCAGATGGGTATTCATTCTTGTTTCTCGCTTCTTATTGAATTTCCAGGCCTTACTGAATTACCAAGCCTGATCTGCCTGATCTTGCGCGGCTCGCGCGCGACCGAGGCCAGCATGTCGAACGCGGCCAGCGCCCGAACCGTGGCGTCGTCGGCCGGCATGCCCTGCCCCAGCAGTTCGCGGATTTCGCCGACAATGTCGCGCGCCAGCAGCCTTACGCCGATCACGCGCGCCGGAACATCTTCTCCCTCGCCATCGAGCGCTGCCACCGCCAGCCGGCTCGCCGCCTGCACCAGCGACACCAGACCCGCGATGCGGCCGAGCCGCAAGGCATTCTCTTCGCTGCGCTCGATCTGCGCGGCGGCCCTTTCGAGCAGCCAGTCCAGCAAGCCCGCGACATTCGCCGTTCCGACGGTGTCCTCGACATCGCGAAACGGCAAGGCCATGGCCGGATAGGCATCGGGCAAGTCGCCGATTTGCGCCGACGCCGGCAGCTCGCATCCGTCGAGTTCCAGCTCGCAATGCGTCGCCGGCAACAGCGTGTCCAGCGCTTTCATCGGCTTTATCGAAAGTCCGGCCGTTTCTTTCGGGACCATGAACAGGCCATAGCGCTTGCGGCCGTCCTCGACCGCGACCACCGCCAGCACCAGAAAGAGATCCGCGACCGGACCATTGGTGACCCAGGCCTTGGCGCCGCGCAGGACAAATCCCGCGTCACGGGATTCTGCCGTCGTCTTCAGAAGCTTCGGGTGCGCGCCGGCGCCGGGCTCGGAGATCGCGATCGCCGTGCAGACCTCGCCGGCGGCAATGCGCGGCAGCCATGTTTCGCGCTGCGCCTGATTGGCAAAACCCCCAATGAAGAACCGCGCCGCCATCTGTCGCGCGGCAAACGCGCTCGCCAGCCCCAACAGCCCGCTCTTCGCGGCAAGCGCCTGTTCGGCGGCGGCTATCGCGCGATAGCTGTCGAGCGCGGCATCCGCGCCCGGCAGGCCAATCTGGAACAGGCCAGCCTGCGCCATCCCCGCGAACGGAGCCGTCAGGATGTCGTGCTTTGCGCTCGCCCACCAGCCGTCGATGCGGCTGGCGACTTCCAGGCTCGAATACTGCGGCATTCAATCAACGACCCGGATTCCGATGCGCGCCCCTTACGCCATCGGGATGCTTTTAGAGCACCGGACCGGCCGTCGCGAGGCGATTCTTGCGGCCACCATCGTCGTGGCAGGCATGCGTTCCGGCTGCTGGCCAAGGCCGGATGCTTCTGCATCAGCGCGACGCCGAAGCCAATGCGGTGCCATGGCCCAAAAGTCTTTTCAATGGTCCGACCAGCGGACGCGCAACCCGTCCTGCCGCCCAGCGCACCAGCGGCACCGGATCGGAGAAGTCCTCGGCAAAGGCCTTGATCCGGCCGGTCCCGCGCAAGACCCGGACCAGGTCGCGCCGGTTGTGGTGCTCGTTGGAAAGCAGTGATTTGGCATAGGCCATGATCCACAACCAGCCGATCCCGTCCGGATAATCGGTTGCAACGCGCGGGGTGTCGCCCGTGAAAGTCCTGTACAGCGCGGTCGGGATGTCCATGCCGATAACGCTCGAAAGACTGGTGGCCCGTACGGGTCGTGGTTCGACTTTCATCAGGTAAAGCGCGCCGCTTCTTGAATCGCGCCGGAATTCGACCGTGATCTGGCCGGTGTATTCAAATGCCCGGACCAGTTCGCGTGTCGCATCCATTGCTTCATCGTCATGCACGGTTTCGCACCACACAACGGATCCGAGCTCATAGGGATGCACATAACCGGCGTCGATCCTGTAGCTGGCAAGCCGAAGCCGCCGAACACAATAAGCCAGAACGATTTCTCCCTTTGGGGATATCACCATGGTCACGCCGATGGCGCTGTCGGCCGCTCCCGGCACGACCTGCTGGATCATGGGATATTCGTTCGTTCGGCTTCGCAACGCCTCGCACGCAACCAGTATCTCTCTCCGAAGCTTGGGCGCCGCTTTTGTCAGCCGCACCGTGGTTTCGTCCGCCGGTGTGCCGAGAATGGAGCGCGTCTTGATGATGTAGTCGCAATTCTGCGGATCGAGCCCTGCAACGACCGACTGCATTTCCGCATCCGAGTTCGGGCTCCAATGCTGCGGCACATTGATACCGATCGACGCTGCCTTGGCATAACAGGTCGCCCTGTCGAAGATCGCTCCGACGATCCCCCAATCCGGCACCGGGACAATGAAATGCTCCGACAGGCGCTCGCGATTTTGGGACACCAGCGCGACGTAGTCGTCGTTGGTTGGGACCACGATGCCCCCGGCCGCACGGCCGAACTTTTCCAGATGATGCAGTTGCTCGTCCGGATCCAGCTGCAATTGGTGAAACCCGGCGAGGTGTCGCGAGGATTGGTAGACGTTTCGTTCCGTGTGAGCCGCATGCACCGGGACGCCAATTTTAGCGAATGATTTTACGAAAGCTGTCTGCCGGGGATGGCCAAGTCCCAGAATCAGAGCTGGAATGGAATTGTTCTTTCCTGCCTGCATGTCAGCTCCAAATTCCTAGCGTAATGCTCTTAAGTATGATGCGCCGGGGTTGGCTTTGCATAGGCGTGCTACCTGGGTCGACAGTGAGAGAACGGTAATATTACACCACTTCAAGCACGAGATCTTACTGTGCATGGGGTTGTTTTCGATATTTCTGAATAGACGCCGCGGCGAGGCCGGGTCGGACATCGTCTTGAAGTCCGCGCCGGGAACGTTCGCTCAATCCTTTGCCGACGACTGCCGTCCGGTGACAATGATAAAATACAGATTGCGGAAATAGACCAGCAGACCGAGCGCCTGCCCGGCGATGAACACGGGGTCGCGGCGGTACAGCGCGTAGACCAGCAGCAGAATGCCGCCGCCGATCGAGAAGAACCAGAACGCCACCGGGATCACGCTCTTGCGCGCGCGCTCCGACGCGATCCATTGCACCACGAAGCGCATGGTGAAAAACCCCTGCGCCACGAATCCGAGAATGACCCAGCCATCGAACTTGATGACGAAGACGTCATGCAGATAGGTCGTGAGCATGTTGAGCAGGTCAGTCATGACGTGGCACCTCGGTCGCAACGGGCGTCGGTTTCTTGCGGCGGATCAACCACCACACCCCCGCGAGATCCATGATCCCGATCCATAGCCGATCGAAGAAGCCGTAATTCGACACGCCGGAATGTCTGGGACGGTCGATCACGTCGACATAGACGATGTCAAAACCCTCGCGGCGCACCAGCGCCGGCAGAAAGCGATGCAGCCCGTCGAAATAAGGCATCATCAGGAACACCTCGCGCCGGAACGCCTTCAGGCCGCAGCCGGTATCGCGGGTGCCGTCGTGCAGGATGGCGTTGCGCACGCGGTTGGCGGTGCGCGACTGCAGCTTCTTGAAACCGGTGTCCTTGCGCCCGACCCGCTGGCCGGCGGCAAGGCCGACGCGGTCGCCGCCGCTCTCGATCGCCGCGATCAAATCCGGCAGGAAGGCCGGATTGTTCTGCCCGTCGCCGTCGAGCGTCGCCACGATGGCGCCGCGCGCGGCACGGACCCCGGTGCGCACCGCGGCCGATTGCCCCGATGACGTCGCATGCCGGATCTGGCGCAGGTTGGCGCGCGCTTTCATCAGAGCCGCAAGCCGCTCGCCGGTCGCATCGGTGGAGCCGTCATTGACATAGATGATCTCGTACGCCCATCGGCCGTCGAGCGCTGCGGCGATTTCCGTGATCAGCGGTTCCACGTTGCCGGCTTCGTTGCGCACGGGCACAACGATCGAAACAGCCACTTCTCTCTGGTCGGATGAAGGCAAATCGATGCTCGTCGTTTGGGCCGGCCGGCAGCCGGAACCCGTTGCGCCGCTGCCTCGCAGCGTCCGCTTCTTATGGGGCTGACGCCCCTCCGGCAACCCTTTTGAGGTGCCCCAGCGAGGGCCCCGGAAGCGGCACGATGGCGCCGTCGCCGCGGATCGCGAAGCCGAGGCGCCGCGCGGCAAACCAGTAGCGCACCGCCATTGCGCCGATCACGCCGACCAGCGCACCCGCCACCACGTCGCTCGGATGATGCGCCAGCAGCACGAGGCGGCTGAGCGCGATCGCGATGGCATACGCCAGCATCACCGGGCGCGCCTGCGGCCACAGCGCGGAAACCGCGAACGCCAGCGCAAAGGCGGTATTGGCATGGCCGGACGGAAAGCTCGCAAAGGCCTCCGTGCCGCCGAAATTCCGGAAGTTGAAAACATTGCCTTCGCCGCCGACGAACGGCCGGCCGCGCCCGACGATCCATTTGAGAACGTCTCCGACGAGGGCCGGCACCAGCACGGCGAAGAACACAAATTGCAGGCGCGTCCCCAAACCCAGCAGCAGCGATCGCGCCTGCCCGCGCAAGACAGGGGAAATGAGTGCGACCACGAACAACAGCCCGGCGAGGAACCAGAGCACATAGGCGGATTTGCCGAAATCGGTCAGGATGCGGATCGGCCAAAGGCTCGGCGTGCCGCGCTTCGGCATCCAGCCGATTCCCGTCGCGTCCAGCAAGTACATCAGCGCGATGATGGCGGCGCCGAGAATGGCGGTGAGCTGCACGACATGCCGCGCCGATCGCCGCGCCGCCTCGGCACGGCGCGAATGCGATGGCGAGCGCACCAGTTGCACCGCCGATTGGCGCATGACGGCCACAAGGCCCGAGAAGTAATTCGATGAGGCGCCGGCCGGGGCAGACATTTATTCGGTGCCTTCGGAGCGGAAGATCGCGATCGAGATCGCCTTGCCCTGCGAAAAATTATAACCGTCGATGCGATTGGCCACGTTGTAGCGCAGCCCGATGGCTTCGGCGCGCGCGGCGAAGCTGCGTTCCGAACGCGACTCCACCAGCGCAAACCTGCAACTGCCCTGCCCGAGGAAATCCGCCGCCCCCGATCCGTCCGTTAGCAGCGTCGAGGTTCCCGTCATGAAGACCAGGCTCGGCTCGTGAAAGCCCGCGGCTGCGGCCTTGGGCCCGACGCAGACGACGTTACGCAAGGCGCGGGCGATTTCGGGACTCGGGAACAGCGGCGTCAGCGACGGCAGCACGATGCCGTAGACGGCAATCGCCAGAAACATCGCCGAGACCACGGCGTTCAACAGCGAGCGTTCGGCGCGGCTGTCCTCGTAGAGCCACCACGCGAACAGCCCGAAGATCAGCGCCGCCGCGATGAACGGCCAGGCCAGAAACACCGGCTGGCGCGTCAGCGCGATCGCGCCGACCACGACAAGCACCGAAGCCCCGGCCGGAATCACGAACCACCAGGCCGCGCCCCGCATCAGCCACGATCGCGACAATATGCGGCGTTCCAGCGCGCCGACCGTCAGGATCGCGATCGCCGGATAGAGCGGCAGCACGTAATGCGGCAGTTTTGTCATCACCAGTTCGAATACGATCCAGGACGGCATCAGCCACGCCAGCAGATATTGCGCGCCGGGCTCGCGCCGCGCCCGCCATACCGCCGGTGCCGCCATTCCCGCCAGTGCCGCCCCCGGCCAGAACGTCACCCAGAACAGCGCCAGATAGAATCCGGGCGGCGCGCCGTGGGATTCCTGCGCGGCGAATTTCGCCAGCATGTCGCGGCCGACCGAATCGGTGAAAAACGTATCGCCGGCGCGCCAGTAGATCGCGACGAACCACGGCAGCACCAGCACCAGCAGCCACATCAGGCCCCAGACCGGACGCAGCCGCCACAGCCACGTCGCCGACCGGTCGAGGATCGCCAGCGTGCCTACAGTGAGCATGACGAACAACAGGATCAGCGGCCCCTTGAGCAGGATGCCGGCGGCCAGCGCGGTCCAGAAGATAGCGGGCCAGGACCATGGCGGCCGCACGGGATCCTCGCCGCGCTGCCACGACAGATAGACCCGCGCCATCGCGCCCATCGCCGCGACCACCGTCAGCAGCAGCATGGCATCGGTCTTCGCCAGCCGCGCTTCGACGCCGAGCAGCACCGAACTGGCCATGATCAGCCCGGCCAGGATGGCGCCGCGCCGGGTCACGAACGCAAGCGCCGTCCAGTAGGTCAAAAGCACCGCGCCGATCGCGCCAATCAGCGAGGGAATGCGGTACAGCCAGATGCGAATCTCCGCGCGCGGCAAGCCCAGCGCCGTGGCGGCCTCGACCACGGCCGATTGCATCCAGTAGATGCCGACCGGCTTCTTGTAGCGGACATCGTCCTGGAAGCGGATGTCGATGAAATCGCCGCTCTCGACCATCTGCTTGGTCGCCTGCGCGAACCGCGCCTCGTCGCGATCGATCGGCGGGATATTGAAAAAGCCCGGCAGAAACAGCACGAGGCCGCAGGCCAGCAGGAACAGCGCCGCCCTGAGGTGGCTGGCCGCCACGAGGTCAAGCAGGCCGGCAAGCCGGCTGCCCGGATTGACCCGGTTCTTCGGCTCGCGCGGCTCTCCAAATCGGGGACGGGCGTAGGTCTCGACCATTGGTTCCGATTACGCCGAAACCGCTATTCTCACAACCGGTTAGGCTCCCTTTATTGAATTCGGATGACAACTGTGTCCGCGGCGCCCACCGCGTCGATCACGGTCAACCTGGCAAAGCCCGGACCGGGCGGCTCGACCAGCCGCTGGCGCCGGCTGTCGATTTCGCCCACCGACACGCCGTTCACCAGCATGGTGAGCGGCAGCACGCCGCCGGCGATCTTGACGGGCATTGCCGAAAACTGCCCGCCATTGCCCCGATCGACGTCGATCCGCGAGCCATTGAGCGGAAACTGGATGCGCGGCGCCTGCTCCGTTCCGGTGCGGACCAGTTCCCCCATCGGCCGGAACCGGCGCAGCGGCAGCGGCAGTTTGGCATTGCTGGCCACCAGCGTGCCCTTGGGCGGCTTAGCCAACGCCGCGGGCAGCTTTCCGGTGCGGGCGAAGGCATCGAACAGGATCGGAGCCGCGGCGGTGCGCCCGACCAGCCCCGGCACCGGCGCGCCATCGGGCCGTCCGACCCAGACCCCGATAGTAAGCTTGCCGTCGAAACCGACCGACCAGGCATCGCGGTAGCCGTAGCTGGTGCCGGTCTTGAACGCGATCCGGTTGTGCGCGGCGTTTTCCGGCGGCGGCGTGCCGATCAGCACATTGCCGACCTGCCAGGCCGCGACCTGATCCATCAGCCGCAGATTATCGCGGGCATCATCGGTTGCCCTGACGATCTCGCGCAGCGGCCTGGTATTGCCGAGCCGCGCCAGCCCGGAATAGAGCTGCACCAGATCCTGCAGCGTGACACCGACGCCGCCGAGACCCATCGCGAGGCCCGGCGCCTCGTCCTTCGGCAGCACCAGATTGGCGCCGGCCTGCTTCAGCCGCGACGACAGGCGGCTGGAGCCGACGCGGTCGAGCAGCGCGATCGCCGGCACGTTGAGCGACAATTGCAGCGCCTTGCGCACCGGCACCGTGCCCTGAAACGTCATGTCGAAATTTTCCGGCGCGTAGGAGCCGAAGCGGATCGGCCGGTCGTCGATCAGGCTTTCCGGATGCACGAAACCGTCCTCGAACGCGAGCCCGTAGATGAACGGTTTCAGGGTTGAGCCCGGCGAGCGCACGGCACGGGTCATATCGATCTGTCCGG
>CALROE020000044.1:0-10427 GCA_943369715.1 Bradyrhizobium ivorense | reverse complement strand
AGGCGCGCTTGCGCCGTGCCCACCATTTTTTTGCTTAAAGGAGATGGTGGGCACGCTGCGCTTTGCCCACCCTACGCGGTGGCCGCCCGCTGCCCGCGCCGGCGCTCCACCGTGATCTCCGCCAGGATCGACATCGCGATCTCCTCCGGCGTGATGGCGCCGAGGTCGAGGCCGGCCGGGGCCTTGATGCGGTCGAGTGCCCACGCATCGACACCCTCGCCGATCAGTCTTGCGCGCAACGCCGCCATCTTGCGGCGGCTGCCGACGAAGGCATGATAGGCGGCGTCGGTCTTGACCGCCGCGCGCAAGGCGGCTTCATCGCCCTTGCCCTGGGTCGAGACCACGACAAAACGCCTGCTCTCCTTGAGCTGGCCGAGCGCATAGCCGTCGATCAGCATGTCGGCATCGGGCGTATCGGGCCGGTCGGCGGCGGGTGCGGCGACTGTGACGTGATAGCCGAGTGGCCGCGCCTGCGCCGCCAGCGACAGCGCCACCGGGCTCGCGCCGAGAATCACAAGGGAGGGATGCGGCAGCACCGGCTCCACAAAAATGTCCATGGTGCCCTTGCTCGGGCACATGTTCTCGGCGAACCGCACGCCGTCGCGGTCCTCGCCGGGTCTGACGCCGAGTTCGGCCAGCAGGTTTTCCGGCTGCACCGAGACCATGCGCGGCTCGCCGTCGGCGAGCGCCTCGCGCGCGGCCTTCAGCACCGCGCCGCGGGCGCAGCCGCCGCCGATCCAGCCCGCGACGATGGTGCCGTCGGGACGGATGATGGCCTTGGCCCCGGCTTTCGCGGCGGTCACCGAGACGGTGCGGACCACGGTGGCCAGCACGAACGCCTGCTCGGCGGCTTTCAGCTGCGCCACCAGATCCATCACTTCGACATGCGCGGTCATGGGCGGGCCTCCCTCACAGCTTCGCCAGATAGGGTTCGAGCGCGGCCAGGCTCTGCAGCGTGTTGGCGGGCGCATAGAGATCGACATGCGGCAGCGCCGCCTTGATGCCGGCGGCCTCGGGCGCATAGCCCGGCCATGCCAGCATCGGATTGAGCCAGACGATGCGGCGGCAGCGTTTGGCCAGCGCCGCCATCTCGCGGCCGAGCAACGCGGCGTCGCCGGTCTCGTAGCCGTCGGACACGATCATCACGCAGGTCCGTGAATGAATGACGCGGGCGGCATGCCAGCGATTGAAGGTTTGCAGGCTTTCGCCGATCCTGGTGCCGCCGCCGGCGCCTTGCGCCATGATCGAGAGGCGATCGAGCGCGCGCGCGGGATCTTTTTCCTTCATCGCGTCGGAAACGTAAGCGAGCCGGGTGTGAAACAGGAACGCCTCGGCCTCGCGAAATTCGTCGAGCACGCCGTGGATGAAGCGCAGGAACACGCCGGTGTACATGCTCATCGAACCTGACGCGTCGAGCAACATCACCAGCCGCAGCGGCTTTTCCTTGCGCTGCCGCTTGACCAGGCTGATCGGGACGCCGCCATGGCTGATATTACCGTGGATCGTTCGTCGCAAATCGAGCCGGTAACCGCGCCGTCGCGCCAGATCGCGGCGGCTCAGCCGCGTCCGCATGGTCTTTGCCAGCCGCGCCGCGACGGCGTGGGCTTCTTCGATCTGCTCGGGGTTCGCCATCCTGCGGAAATCGATCTCGGAAAGATTGTCGGCGCGCGAGGCGCCTTCCATGCGGCCCTCGCCGCCGGGGCTTTCCGGCACCTCGTCGGCGGACGGCACCTGGTCGGTCGCCGCCTCGGTTCCGGCCGGCTCGGACTTGTTGTCGCGCAGGCTCTTCAGCGACGGGCTGTTGGCCGCCTTCGCAGCGCCCGTGATGACAGATCGCGATCTCACCCGTTTGCCGAGCCAGAACGCGTCGAACAAGCCGTCGAATTTTTCCCAGTCGGATTTGCGCGCCGAGAACAGGTGTTTGAAGGCCGAGCGCAGCAGCCCGGGCCGTTCGGCATAACCCGCCGTCATCAGGGCCGCGGCGTCGCGGCCTTCGTGCAGGCCGACGGCAAATCCGTTGTCGCGCAATGTCCGAAGAAACGCCGCGAGTTTGGTCGAGACAAGTCGGGAAACCTCGTCGAGTTCGTCATAACCGGGGTTGGCGCCGCAGCAGCTCATGCGACTCTCCCCAGCAGCCGCCCGGTCACCTCACGGGTGACGCGCGACTTGTCCTCATGGGTCTTCAGCAGGCACATCAGGGTCTCGTGCACCACTTCCGGTACCTCATGCAGGTCGCGCACGCCGAGCCCGACCAGCGCCGCCGCCCAGTCCAGCGTCTCCGCCACACCCGGCACCTTGCGCAGCTCTTCCTTGCGGATGCCCTCGACCAGCCGCGCGATCTGCAGCGACAGCGACGTCCCGGCGCCCTCGATCCGCGCCATGATGATGCGCGCCTCACGATCGACGTCGGGATAATCGACATAATGATAGAGGCAGCGGCGGCGCAGCGCGTCCGACAATTCCCGCGTCCCGTTCGAGGTCAGCACCACATGCGGAATGGTGGTCGCCTTGATCGTTCCCAGTTCCGGGATCGAGACTTGAAAATCCGACAGAAGTTCGAGCAGGAACGCCTCGAATTCGTCGTCGGCGCGGTCGATCTCGTCGATCAGCAGCACCGGCGCCCGCTCGCGGCGGATCGCCGCCAGCAGCGGCCGTTCCAGCAGGTATTTTTCGGAGAATATCTGGTGCTCGATGGCGTCGGCGTCCTCGCCGCGATGCGCCTGGATCGACAGCAGCTGGCGCTGGTAGTTCCATTCGTACAGCGCGGCCGATTGGTCGAGCCCTTCGTAACACTGCAGGCGGATCAATTCTGTGGCGTGCGCCGCCGCCAGCGCCTTTGCCACTTCGGTCTTGCCGACCCCCGCCTCGCCTTCCAGCAGCAGCGGGCGTTTCAGCAATTGCATCAGCGAGATCGCGGTCGCGAGTTCGGCGTCGGCGATGTAGCCGCATGCCGCAAGCGCTTGCGCGATCTGTTCGCGGGTCTTCATGTTTTCTCGTTTACTCGAGTCATCATCGGTATCTTCTCCCCTCCCCCCGCGAAGCGGTGGGGAGGGGTCGGGGGTGGGGGGTCTATCGGCGTGTACGACTGCCAGCGAATCCGCGGAGACACCCCCCACCCCCGACCCCTCCCCACCACGCGCAAGGGCGCGTGGGAGGAGGGGAGAAATTACGCCGCGAACACTCCCAACTCCTTCGCGGTCCGCCAGTTGCGCCAGTAGTCGTGCGGCATCTGGATGTGGGTGGAGCCGAGGAACGAGAAGGCATCGTTGACGGCGTTGGAGAAGGCCGGCACGCCGCCGACATTCGGGCTTTCGCCGACGCCCTTGGCACCGATCGGGTGGTGTGGCGACGGGGTCACCGTAAAATCGGTTTCCCAGTGCGGCGTCTCGACCGCGGTCGGCATGAAGAAATCCATGAACGAGCCGGTCACCACATTGCCCTCGTCGTCGTAGCGGATCTCCTGCCCCATCGCGATCGCGAAGGCTTCGGTCAACCCGCCATGGACCTGGCCCTCGATGATCATCGGGTTGATCCGGGTGCCGCAATCGTCGAGCGCGTAGAAGCGCCTGATCCTGTAGACCCCGGTATCGACGTCGATGTTCATCACGCAGATATAGGCGCCGAACGGATAGGTCATGTTGGGCGGATCGTAATAGCTCACCGCCTCCAGCCCGGGCTCCATGCCCGGCGGCACCGAATTATAGGCCGCCCAGCAGATGTCCTTCATCGACATGGTCTTCTCGGGAAGACCTTTCACGCGAAAACCGTCGATGTCCCATTCGAGATCACCTTCATGCACCTCGAGCTTGTAGGCCGCGATCATCTGCGCCTTGGCCTTGATTTTTCGCGCGGCCATGGCAATGGCGGCGCCTGCCACCGGGGTCGAGCGCGAGCCATAGGTGCCGAGCCCGTAGGGCGCGGTATCGGTATTGCCCTCCTCCACCATGATGTCGTCGGCGGGAATGCCGATCTCGGTGGCGATGATTTGCGCCCAGGTGGTCTCGTGGCCCTGGCCCTGGCTCTTGGAGCCGACCCTGGCGATGCCGGCACCGGTCGGGTGCATCCGGATTTCGCAGGAATCGAACATCGCGATGCCGAGAATATCGCAATTCTTCGACGGACCGGCGCCGACGATTTCGGTGAAGAACGACACGCCGAGCCCCATGATCTCGCGGGTCTCGCCGCGTTTGAAGGCTTCGCGCTGTGCCGCCTGCTCCTTGCGCAGGCCGGCATAGTCGACCGATTCCATCATCTTCTTCATCGCGGTGTGGTAGTCGCCGGAATCATATTCCCAGCCCAGCGCCGAGTGATAGGGGAACTGCTCCGGCTTGATGAAGTTCTTCAGCCGCAATTCGGCCGGATCCATCCCGAGCTTTTGCGCCAGAATATCCATGCCACGCTCGATGCAGTAGGCCGCCTCCGTCACCCGGAACGAGCAGCGATAGGCGACGCCGCCCGGCGCCTTGTTGGTGTAGATGCCGTCGACCGCCACATGTGCGGTCGGGAAGTCGTAGGAGCCGGTGACGATGTTGAAGAAGCCGGCCGGCCATTTCGACGGATCCGCGCAGGCGTCGAAGGCGCCGTGATCGGCCAGCACATGGACGCGCAGGCCGGTGACCTTGCCCTCTTTGGTCGCCGCGATCTCGGTGGTCATGTGGTAGTCGCGCGCGAACGAGGTGGCGGTCAGGTTCTCGATGCGGTCCTCGACCCATTTCACCGGCTTGCCGGTGACGATCGAGGCCACCGCGGCGCAGATGTAGCCGGGATAGGCGCCGACCTTGTTGCCGAATCCGCCGCCGATATCGGGCGAGATCACGTGGATCTTGTGCTCCGGAATCTTCGCGATCAGCGCCACCACGGTTCGGATCACATGCGGCGCCTGGAACGTACCCCAGATCGACAGCTCGCCCCTGATCTTGTCGAACGAGCAGACGCACTGGCAGGTCTCCAGCGGCGACGGATGGGTGCGGTGATAGGACAGCATTTCCTTGATGGTGACCTCAGCCTTGTTGAAGGCGGCGTCGGTCAGGTCCTTGTCGCCGATGGTCCATTCGAAGACATGGTTGTGGTGCTTGCGCGGCCCGTGCGCGCCCGAGGTCTTGCCGGCGAGATCCTCGCGCAGCACCGGGGCATCGGGATCCATCGCCTTGAATGGATCGATCACCACCGGCAGCGGCTCGTATTCCACCACCACCTTGTTGATGCCGTCATCGGCGGCATAGCGGTCGGTGGCGACCACGAAGGCGACCTCCTGATTCTGGAACAGCACCTTGCCGTCGGCCAGCACCATCTGGACGTCGCCGGCCAGCGTCGGCATCCAGGCGAGGTTGACGGTTTTCAGCGTCTCGGCGGTGATCACCGCCAGCACGCCCGGCACCTTCAGCGCCTCCTCGCTGTTGATCGACTTGACCCGCGCATGCGCATGCGGCGAACGGACAAAATCGCCGTGCAGCATGCCCGGCAGTTTCAGATCGTCGACATAATTGCCCTTGCCTTGCGTGAAGCGGATGTCCTCGACCCGCTTGCGCTTGCAGCCCATGCCTTCGAGTTTGGCTTCGCGTTGTTCCCGCGTGGGAGTCATGTCGTTCATTCCGCAGCCTCCTGGAACTGGACGCCATTGATCTTGGCGGCGGCGTACTGGATCGCCTTGACGATGTTCTGGTAGCCGGTGCAGCGGCAGAAATTGCCCGAAATGCCCATCCGGATTTCCGCCTCCGAAGGCGACGGATTTTCCTTCAGCAGCCGTTGCGCCCGCAGGATCATGCCGGGAGTGCAGAAGCCGCATTGCAGCCCATGCATCATCCGGAAGCCTTCCTGCAGTGCCGACAGCGAGCCGTCGGCATTGGCGACGCCCTCGATGGTGGTGATGTCGGAACCCTGGGCCTGCACCGCGAACACGGTGCAGCTCTTCACCGACATGCCGTCGATATCGATGGTGCAGGCGCCGCAATGGGTGGTCTCGCAGCCGATATGAGTGCCGGTGAGCGAGAGGTTTTCGCGGATGAAGTGCACCAGCAGCGTGCGCGGTTCGACGAGGCCTTCGACCTCGGCGCCGTTCACCTTCATGGTCACATGGGTCTTTGCCATTGTTTGCTCCCCCTTCTCAGCTGGCGCACGCGGCGGCGCGGGTCAGCGCCCGCGTCACCATGATGCCGCCGACATGCTTGCGGTATTCGACCGGCCCGCGGGCATCCGCGGCCGGCGACATGATGGCCACCGCCGCCGCGGCGGCCTTTTTCAGACTGGCGTCGTCGAGGCTGGTGCCGATCACGGCATTGGCCGCGCCGGTTGCCAGCAGCGGGGTCTCGTGCAGGTTGGTCAGCCCGATCGCGCAGGTGGCGACCTTGCCGCCGGCCATGGTCAGCACCACCGCCGCAGCCGCGGTGGCGTAGTCGCCGACCTTGCGCTTGAGCTTTTCGTAGGCGTAGCCGTGGCCGGCCGCCGCCGCCGGGATCGAAATCGAGGTCAGGATTTCACCGGGCTCAAGCGCGGTAAAATAGGCGCCCTGATAAAAGTCCGAAGCGGCGATGTCGCGCCCGCCGCCCGGCCCCTCGAGCCGGTAGAACGCGCCCAGCACCAGCATCAGCGCCGGCATGTCATTGCCGGGGTCGCCATTGGCGACATTGCCGCCGATGGTGCCGCGGTAACGCACCTGCGGATCGGCGATCAACAGCGCCGTCTCATGCAGGATCGGCAACGATTTTGCGATCTCGTCCGACGCCAGCAACTCATGCTGGGTGGTCATGGCCCCGATCACGACCTTGTTGCCGTCGCGCCGGATGCCTTTCAGGCCGTCGATGCCATGCAGGTCGACCAGATGCTCGGGGGTGGCGAGCCGGAGCTTCATCATCGGCACCAGGCTGTGGCCGCCGGCCAGCGGCCTGGCTTCGTCGCCCAGGGTAGAGAGCAGTTTGACCGCATCGGCCACGGTCGCGGGCCGATGATAGCTGAACGGGCCAGGAATCATGGTTGCCTCCTCCATCCGTCTTTTTGGGGTCAGACGTTGGCGGCAGGCTGTTCCCGGAATTTTTCTGCAGCAATCGCAAGGGCACGGGGGAGGGAAATTCGCACGAAATGCGGAATGCCGCGCACGAATTGCGTCAGGTCTCGCGACCTAACGGGGCGTCGCCACCCTCAAGCGAGCGAGCCCTACGCATGCCGCCTTGCCAGACCCAGCCGCGCCTTGACCTCGGCGATCTTGGCCCGGCTCACCGGCACCCGGTGCGGCGACGGGCCGTCGAGTTCGATCACCGCGCCATCGCCTTCCTTGCGGACGAAGCTGACGTGGGGGATCGCCACGATGTGGCTGCGGTGCACCCGGACGAACAGGCCGGGATCGAGCTGGGCTTCGGCTTCCGAGATCGACCACGGGCACATCCGCTCCCGGGTGCCGTCATGCACCCTTGTGTAATGGGCGTCGGCCCGCACGCTTCGCACCTCGGCGGAGTCGATGAAATGGGTGCCGTTGGCGCCCTCGACCGGAAGGCGGGCGGCGGGTGCGGCGCGGGGCGGCTGGCCGATACCGCCGAGCGGCGCCGGCATCAGCCGGGGCGACGGCATCGCCGGCTCGCGCGACGCTGGCTGCGGATCGGTGACAACCGGTTCGGACGCCGGATCGACCGCGAGCGCGGTCGCCACCGGTTGCCGGCGCGGATCCGGCACCAGCGACAGCAAAAAACCCGCGGCAATGACAAAGCACAGCACGGCGACGATCACCGCGAGCATTTGCTGCGAGGCCGCCAGCCCGCCGGCATGGCGGTGCGCCGCCTCCGCCAGCGGCACGAAATGCATGCCGTGCATCGCGGTGTAGTGCATGCCGGATACCGCGACGCCAAACGCGATCGAACTCAGGACCAGCCGGACGCCGTCCTGCCGGGCGAGAAACGCGCGCAACCCGCCATAGGCGGTGACGATCCCGATTCCGATCGACAGCAGGATCATCGGGGAGTCGTGCGCAATGGCGAAATTGCCCGACAGCCCGTGGATGCCGACATAATGCATGCTGGCGATGCCGGCCCCGAGCAGCACAGCGGCCCAGACCACGCGCCGCAGCGACGGTTCGCCGATGCTGACGAAGAACAGCGAGATGCCGACCACCAGCGCGCAGATCAGGAACGAGATGATGGTGGGAAGAACGAGATAGACGGTGTCGGCCGGAATCGGCGCCGCCAGCATGCCGACGAAATGCATGGTCCAGATGCCGACCGCGAGGAACGCGGCCGCGCCGGCCAGCAGCAGGCGCGGGCTGACGCCCGGCGTCCCGCGGATGCGCGCGGTGAGACCGAAGCCGGTGTACCCCCCCAGGATCGCGATCACCACCGAGAGCGCGACGAGATAAGGATCGTGTCCGCTGACCATGATCGTTCGGCCGCCCGTCGCCGCGGGCGTGCCTCCTCCCGCCACCAAGCTTACCCGCGCGGCGGGAGGAATGACAATCAATCCGTGGGGGCTGCGGGGAGAGGTGAGCCGAACGTTTACGCGATCCCCGCCGCGACCTGGCCGCGCAGCCGTTCCAGGCTGAGCAGCGTGTTGGCGCAGGCTTCCGCGACCTCGACACCCTTGAGGGCAAAATGCCGGCGGAAGAAATCCAGATGCGCGGCACTTTCGTGGAACTGCTGCGGCGTCAGCACCGCGGAGAAGATCGGCACCTCGGTGCGCAGTTGCACATCCATCAGCGCCTTGATCACGGTGTCGGCGACGAATTCATGGCGGTAGATACCGCCATCGACCACCAGCCCCGCCGCGACGATGGCGGTATAGCGCCGCGTCTTGGCGAGGATCTGCGCATGCAGCGGAATTTCGAACGAGCCGGGCACCTCGAACAGATCGACATTGGTGATGTGGCGCGCTTCGATCTCGCCGAGGAAGGCGATGCGGCATTCCTCTACCACCCCGCGGTGCCAGGAGGATTGCACGAAGGCCACCCGCTGCGGCTTCTGGAATCGCGGATGCGACGGCGCAGGTGGATCGATGGTTTCGGGAGCTTTGACTTCAGGAGATTTTACTTCGGAAGCTTGGACTTGGGGTTCTTGCAACATCTGATTCATGGCTTTCCTCTTTCAGGACCAGAATCAGGGCATACGGAACGAGCAGCCGCGCGGATTGCGGCTGTCGCGACCGTTCTCTTTCATCCGGACTTTAACCGTCGGCTTCGGAATCACACCGAATCTGCTGACCCTTCTTCCCCGGAACTTCCGGACAGGAAGGCGCTCGCGGGCTTGGGCTGCGTCACCCTTACCGCCGGTGGGGACTTTCACCCCGCCCTGAGAACATCGGCCGCCCGGTATGAGCGGCCTTCGGGAACTATGGCGAATGGCCGGGACGCCAGCAAGCGGCTTTCCCATGGAAAATACGCATGTCCCCATGCCGGCAGAGCGAGACTCGCAGAGTTCTACGTCATGGCCGGGCTTGTCCCGGCCATCCACGTCTTCTTGCTGACCTGAAGCCAAGACGTGGATGCCCGGGACAGGCCCGGGCATGACGAGCTTAGGGCGGACGAATCCCCGCCGCCGCGGCTGCATTCCGCGCGCCGGACTCGCCCGACGCGATTCCGATTCCGGTTTGTTCTGAAAGTTAACAACGGTGTCCGAGATCAGCTGTGGATGAGCGAGTGTTTGCCTGTGGACGGAGTCCCCGTGCAGTTGCGGAGATTCAGCAAATCACATCACTTGATCCCGGCAAGCCCGAGACACCCACGAGGGGACCCAAGGGATTGCGTCCGGCAGCGACGCGTTATGTCAGCGCGTGTCGGCCTGCTGCGTGCGTATCAACCATCGTATCTCCGATACCAAAGTAAGGTCGAGACGGCATGTCCCTGCTCGAAGGCATCATCGATTCCCGGAACAACCCGCTCGCGGTTGTCGAAGACATCGCCGCCGACAACAACTGGTCGTTCGAGCGATCCGGCGAAGACGAGGTCACCATCGTCTCCAAGGGCGACTGGACCGACTATCAGCTGTCCTTCACCTGGATGGGCGAGATCGAGGCGCTGCATCTGGCCTGCGCCTTCGACATGAAGATTCCGGCCGCGCGCAGGCCCGAGGTGCAGCGGCTGATCGCGGCGATCAACGAGCAATTGTGGGTCGGGCATTTCGACATCTGGACCCACACCGGCATGATCATGTACCGGCAGGCGCTGGTGCTGCCCGGTGGGCTGACCGCCTCGACCGCGCAATGCGAAAGCATGCTGGTCGGCGCCATCCACGCCTGCGAGCGCTATTTTCCCGCCTTCCAGTTCGTGGTCTGGGCCGGCAAGAACGCCGCGGAAGCCATGAGCGCGGCGATGTTCGATACGCAGGGTGAGGCGTAGGGGCTGGAGCCTTCTGCGACGCTTCCGCACCTAGTACCCGGAATCATAAGTCACTGAGACGGCGTCCTTTGACACGGCGCTGGTGGACTTTGGATTTTGTCCAGACGAACGGCTCGGC